>LMZT01000072.1 GCA_001567115.1 Candidatus Hinthialibacteria bacterium OLB16
AGATTTCAAGGCGGGCAGCCCAGGGGAAGGCCTATGTTTTCGGCTCTATCGGGCCATGCGGAAAGATGGTGATGATGGGTGAGATCAGCGAGGGTGAGGTCGAAGAGGCAGCCGCTGAACAGGCCCGAGCCATGGCAGAAGGTGGCGCGGATGCAATTGTAATCGAAACCCAGACGGACCTGATGGAAGCCGAAGCATCCGCACGCGGCTGTCTGGCTGCCTGTGATTTGCCGGTTGGGATCTCATTTACTTTCGATTCCGGCAAAGGCAATTCTTTCACCATGATGGGAGTCGACCCTGAGCAGGCTTACAACATGGCCAGGCGGGTCGGCGCGAGCTTTGTTGGAGCAAACTGTGGAGCGGGAATTGAATCTTTTGTCCACCTGGCCAGCCTCTTTTCCAAGGCCGGCAGTGAACTGCCGATCTGGATCAAAGGAAATGCCGGATTGCCATCCATGGGTCCGGATGGACGGTATTTTTATTCCGCGCCTCCTGAGCTTTATTCGGGTGTCGTTGAGCCTCTACTGGCAGCAGGGGCACATTTTATCGGTGGGTGCTGTGGTTCAAATCCAGCCCATATCCAGGCAATCGCACACAAGATGTCGTCACTCCATTGAGGGGTTCGATCCAGGCCGTTCGAGGTGCAGGCCCTTTGTCTCCCCTGGCGCATATTCAGGCTCTTGGATTAAAAGATTCGTAAAGGGCCGGGAGCGCATCCCGAAAAGCTGCCTCATTCTGCTTCGGATCTTCCCGTTCGTAGATGGAGAAGTTTGATGATTTGTCAGACGGGCTGAACGTAAACAATCCTTTCTCATCGGCTTCGAGGCGGCAGGGAACCAGCCTCTGCAGGTTGACAATATCACTGCTCCTGATATTCGAACGCGGGACAAGCCTGTATTTCCCATCCGTTTGCTGCACCAGTTCTCTTTGGGCAACTTGAGCCCAGAGGGCAGTTTCCCAGACATTGTGGGAACGCTTGGTGATCCTCTGCAGGGCCTCTTCCGAGGGAGTTTCTTCAAGCATTCCGAGAAAATCGGATCGCGCTGACCGTTCGAAAGCATAGATCAGGTAATTCTGGAGCAGGGGGTGCATCCGGCGAATGAATTCAAGGTTTTCGAGTTTCCAGAATGAGTTGTTCCGGCCTAAGGCCATGGCGCCTTCTTCGGTTCCACAGGGATAGATTGCGACAGGCAGATCCGATCTCAGCAGGCATGCCATTGCATTCGGATCGAGCATGACATTCCATTCAAGAAATTTTGTGGATGAGGATCCTGCTGCAAGATGAATCCTGCGAACCTTTCGCCGCATCAGATCCGGATCTCGGTTATAGGCGACAGCCAATGCACGGGGTGATCCGAAAGAGAGAATATCGACTGGCACAGGTGATTCCCGCAGGACTTTGAAAATTAAATCAATGCCTGAAAGCTGGAATCGAGGTGCATCCAGTGCCTGATCAGAGGGATCCTTTAAGGGAGTAAAGGGGCTGATGCCGTATGGGATATTTCGGTCGAAAATATAATTCAGTTGCGATACAGGGATAATGCCGGGGTCGCGCGGGCCGGTCTCATCCCGATAGGCCTGCAGCTGGCCTTCTGTTCCACGATGCCGATAAGCATCTGTCGCATCGAGAATGACGGCTTTGAGGTCGATCTCCGGAAGTGCATAAGCAGCAATCAGATCCATGTTGTCACCGACATCCTGATGGGGGTGGTACAGGTCGGTGATATCAATGACCGGGACTGGTTTTTTATGGTCTGCAGTTTCTCCGGAAGCAGGTCCTGATTCCCCTGACAGCATCCATCCGCTGGAGAGTGCACATCCGAGAGTTTTAACAAAGGATCTCCGTTGAATCATTCATCGCTCCATGATCTTTAATTTCACAGTTGTTCATCCTGAAACTGGATTTCCAGTGGGTAGCGTGACAGATCCTGATCGACTCTGAGAATGCCGTCACTTACGGCGGGCAGAATGACTTGTTGCTGCGGCACTCCATCTGGAAGATATATTCTTGCTTCTTTGATCGTCCGTGAGAACGATACCTCGGCGGGTTCAGTGGCAGCCAGTTTCCATCGATCACTTTTGTGTAACGGTTTGTCGTCAATGCCCGATACCAGAACACGCCCTCGCGATGGGTGGATCAGTTTTACCCCATTCAGTTTAATTTCACCGGATGCTTCGAGGAAGTTTATTCCCTGCTCAGTCGAATGGATCATGGCATATTTCTGCAGGCCCATTGTCACTGTGCTGCCTCCGATCATGGCGGAGATCTCGCTGTGGCTGACTTCCGAAGCGAACATATAAAGATGGCCGCCCAATGTTTTCCGCGAGATGCAGTTGATGTCGCCCTGAGGTGAGAATGCCACACGTGGAATGGCCGGATTACCGGTCCAGGAGAAATCGCCTGCCTTGTAGATGGACTCCTCGGAAACTCCCCGGCTTTGAATTTTTTCCATCACATGACCTGGAACAGCACCCGCGAGAAGCACTGTGGCCACTTTATCTGAGAGTTTTTCAATCTGTGATGCTTGAACAACCGTGAATTGGACTCCCTGCAGCCACAGTTTTTTGAATAACTCCAGAGATGGCTCGACCGCTGTTGTATCGGCCTCAGGAATGACGACTGCAACCTGGCTTGTGTCGTCGGCAGCACGAGTGAAGAACTCCCCAAATTGTGACAGCTGCCACAGAACATCAGCAGCAGGAGCAGTGAAGGGGGTTCCGTGATAAATTGAACCGTACCCGAACCCACTTGGCCAGGGAGCGATTCCGGCTCCTTTTTCAGTTGTATTCTGCCGGGCATAATCGACAGCGGGTGCAAACCAGCGCGGGTCGGCGGGCTGCTTCAAAGCATCCCGAATGGGAAGCGGAACAAAAGGAGCCTCCTGCGACAGCCAGCTCACTCCCCACTCATACGACATTGCAGCACCGGCTCCTGCCGCGATCGCATAGTGCATGGCGCCATCATAATGGTCTTTGTTATTCCATCCGAGTGAACCAAATTCCTCGAGGAGCAATGGCCGGTCCGATGAGAGGGGGTCAAAATAATGGATTGTCTGTCCGATCCATTCCGGGGGAAAATATCCATGCCAGGGCATGATCGGTGAATCCTGATTGGCGAGATAGGTGTCACCCCCATGGCTGAGATTGAACATGTAACCGGGGAATACAATCTGCGATCCACCTTCTCTTCGGATCACTTCTTCCATTTCGTTTGCCCAACGGCGGAAAATCAACGAGTCGCGTTGAGAGCCTGAAGGCAATTGTGATTCAGTCCAGGCTGCTGCTTCGGCATCCATCTGGGACGGGTCAGGATCTTTGACATAGGTTTCATTAGCCAGGTTGTAAATGATATTCCCTGCGCCTTTCCATCTCCGGGCCAGAACCCGAATGTAGTCCCGTTGATCCTGCAGGTTCCTCAGGGAGAAGCTGTAGAGATTAAAATCCTGCGGATGGCGATATTCAAAGTGGACTTTCGTTCCGTCGGGTTTCTCATATCCGAGGTCTCGCACCCATTGATTAAAAACGCATATATCCAATGTGATGCCATTCTGTCCGGCAAGCCAGATCGCTGCGTCCATCGCCCGTAATACCGGCTCGTCCAGGACCGGGTCTACCCAGACCCGGACAATCCGATTCCCTGCTCTTCTCATGGCCTCGAAATCACGAACCGCAATTGCCGGCCGGAAATCACGCCAGGCCCACTCCCACCAGACATCGGATGGGTAGTAATGGGTTCCCGCCAGGAACATTTCACAACTGTTGACCGAAAAGTTTGGACCTTCAACCCTGAGGCATGGCTGGGTTTTCAGGGGGCTGTCGAGCATGACAAAAGCGATCTGCCGCGACATCAAAACCCTGGGAATACCGACGACAGCCAGATTCTCACGGTTTGCGACATCCTGGGCGACATCCACACGGATCCGATGCAGGCCTGCCTCAGCTGGAGGGAGGTAATCAAACAAGGCTTCGGTGGCACTCCTGCCACCGGCTACACGCCGCACATCGGAGATTAGGGAATCTTCTTTTCCATCCGGGGTCTGATGATAAAGCCTGATCTGCATTGCAGTCGCGGCGGATTGCCGGTTCTTTATTCTCACACGAACTTGAACCCGTTCTCCCTGATGGCAAGAAGCATAGTTTGTCTCCACCTTTTCGATGGCAAGGCTGCTTTCCACAGCAGCAGCGATCTGAGTCAGCAGCATTTTCCACCAGGATAGGTCGATGTCCTTTTCCGGATGTGAAAAAAAGAAAATATAAGCGGCACAATCCTGAAAACGATTTCCGGCGAGGGAGGGCGCAGCATGATTCAGGAGCACACCTGGAAAACCGACTCCAGTTCCAAATCGATCTTTCGCTTCCAGGATTGGCAGAAAATCTGCACGGATTTCTTCGTCGATATTATGCTTTGGAAATTCAATGGGGGGATGGATGAACGCAGATTGAATTCGCGCAGACAGACCGGCCTCTTTAGAAACAGGAATGGGTGACGCCGCTGCAGCCTGGATTGCCAGCTTTTCAGTCGATGGAGTGAAGGAGCCGATCCAGAAGCCGGCCGGAAGTTTATCGGTGGGCCAATCCATACAATGCTCCCGCCTGCTGCAGCGTTCTTAACAAGTTCATCAGGGTTGAGAGATTCCAGCGGGACCGGCTGGAATACTTCCGGCAGCGAATCACCCAGGGCTTCGATGAATGATGATGAAGATACCAGTTGAATCCGATTCAGAGTGGCCATTTGTTCCTCACATCTGGCAGAT
>LMZT01000073.1 GCA_001567115.1 Candidatus Hinthialibacteria bacterium OLB16
CTCCAAACACTGTGTTGAATCCAGAAATCAGCCAGTCTGCTGACGACCTGATTGGGAGTCAGCCCTTTGAAAGGAGCCGCATCCGGCTGGAAAGCATACAAGGCTCGAATGCCCTCCAGAGAAACTCGTTCACCCGCACGGGGAGTTTCAGTGGAATCGGCCACCAGGATCGGCTGGCTGTCAATCGGCTCTGTATTCAGCGATGCTGCCTGCGACCAGTGCACTGCGATGTTCGGGCCACGATCTGGCGAAGGCAGTTGCAGCGCATCGAACAGCACCATTCCCAAAAACTTCCGGCCGGATCGGATCGGGGCTTCCCAGGCAGCATCCGAGGAGTGGTCTCCTCTCACCTGGCTGGAAATCCAGATTTTTGATCTCAAGTCCGCGGGCAGGATATCCACCAGCACTTCTCCATCCTGCCGGGTTGAGTAATTCGGCAGGATCAGGGCATCCAGTAGATTGGAACGAATCCAGGCAGGCCAGTCCTGAAACAGGACATCCCGTGCATAGACTGGATCGGGGTATCCCACACAGGCCAGACGGCAGCCGGGGTGCTCCCTTTGAAGCATCTCACGGACACCCGACAGGAACGAAGTCACACGCTGCCGCCGCCAGTCATCCCAGGCTCGCCGCAACTGATTAAACCGTTCTTCCCCGAGGGTTTCCCGTGTTTTCGAGGCCTCTTTCACCAGCACAGCTGGATCGACACCCTGTTCACGCTCAAAGGCTTTGCGCGAAATGAGATGGTAACCCGCACTCTGCTCCCAGTGTGTTCCCGATTTTTCAGTGCCGTCCGGAATGGGGTAACGCAGCGTGTCCAGGATCAGCCAGTTCGGTTTCAGCTGCTTCAGGCTTTCTGACAACAGGCCCAGCATGAATTCAGACATACGGGGAATCCCGGGATCGAAAAACAGACTCTCACCACCAGCCTCATTTGAGGGATCATCAGACAGCTGGGATACTCCGGAGCTGTCGAGTGCATCGGTCGACAGCCATTCCGGATGAGCGCGAGCCAGATCTCCCCCCTGAACCAGGGTGCTGGCATAAATGGCCACCTGGAGCCCCTGTCCACGGCACTCCTCGAGCCAGGCCATCGCGGTAGCGCTCACAACCTTCGGGGGATGAATCTGGCTGGGGTAGCAGGTCCTTCCTTCGACCAGGGCCGGGAACACAACTCCATTGAATCCAGCCGCATGAACCCGCTGGGCGACCTGTGAAGGAAGAACCGGCAGATTTTCGGTCGATCCCGGAAGCCACACAAAGCGATGCATCTGGGCCTGGCATAAACCGGAAAAAGAAATACCCAGAGCGATTAACCAGAACCGGAGGAGGATCGAACTGTGGTGCAATCTCATGGCTTGTTCACAACGGCAGGATGCGCCTCAAGGCGATAGGAATCCCCTTCTTTCTGATAGATGAAGGTCTTCCCGGGTGCATAAGGATCTTCAGGCAGGCGACGTAGAAAGGCAGGATGACCCTCGAGCAGCTGCTCCAGCTTGTCGGGGTACTCCCCTTTTTCGTGGAAATAGTCCCCCAGAGCCATGCGGAGAAACCTCAATCCACAATCTTTGATCTGCTCCATCTCCCTGGAAGTTTTTGGTGGTTCTCCCCCCAGCTCGATCCCCAGCTTTTCGGGGCGGCTCCAGTATCTTATAAGAATCTCACAATTTTTTTGAGTTGAGGATCCATCGTGGTTCGATCCACCTCGGTGAGGTAGGCGATGGCCTCGGCCACCTGATCTGTGCGGAACAGGGAATTTCCATAAAAATAGAGAACCTGGTCACGGTTCGGCGATGAGGGGAATTTCTTCAGGTAGTACTGAACCCGTTCCTGGCATTCCTCCTGGCGGTCCAGCCCAAAGTAGATCGACACCTGGAAGAGCAATGTCTGCTCGGAGTCCGGAAGAATCTTTTCATACGTTTCCAGTGCTTTATGGGCCTGATCCCATTTTTTCTGCTTGATCAGGGAGAGGATTTGCTGGGTTAATTTCGAAGTATCGACAGGCGGATTATTCGCTGTCTGCGGCCAGGCCATCGAGGCCAGCAGGCAAACTCCGGCAACCAGAAGAGTGAAAACAGAATGGGACCTCATCCAGCTGCCACTGCCTGGCTTCGGGTTTTTCGCGCCAGCCGTGCGGTTCGGGAGCGCAATCGCTGCTGGGCATTGAGATCCACCGCAGCTTTTAATTTCATCATGTCCGGAGTCAGATCCTCCGCCTGGAAATAGCCTTTCCAGAATTCCTCTGTTTCTTTTTCATTCGCACGGATTTCATATCTCAGTGTCAGAAGGACTTTGGACAGATCCCGGAGCGGGCCGGGAATGTCGATCGAGGAAAGCATCCTCTCGAAGAACCGGGAGGCTCTTCCCGGCCGATCCAGCCGAGGGACATCGATCAAAGCGAGAGGAGCCGCCAGGCCCTCCCCCGCCACATAAAAATGTTTCAGGCCGGGGCTGCGGTAAAACAGGTGGTGGTCATGCAGCCGCCGGAACAAGCAGGCGATGCTTTGGCAGAGAGGGCCTCGGTCTGCTGGATGCCGATCCAGCCATTCGGCTGCATGGGTATAACCGGTCAAACCTTCGATCAGCAGCAGACTGGCTTCCGGGCCGGGCAGACTCATTCGTTCTGCCAGGAGGTAAGGCGCAGGAACACGAATACCGCACTCCCTGAGAACCCGGAGATTATCCCATTCGCTGTGGGCGCGGTAACGCAGTGTTCGATGCCCGGGCAGCAGCCGAAATGGAGAGGAGGCCGGAAAGCGCCAGCGTTTGAGGTAAACCACCTGGCCTGTTCCGGGAGCCACCAGTTCCAGCACTTGCCGATCCCCACGGTCATTGATGATCTTTCCAGGCAGGCCAGGGTTCCAGCCATCCTCGAGAGTCCGGATTCCCAGATCCTCGATCAGGCCGATTCCCTCCGGATCGATTATCCAGCTGTCCCGTGGGTCAGACATCGCAAATGTGGATTGCCTCGCGCAGGGATGTGAGGGGATCCCTTTGAGGGACAAATTCCTGGCCGATGAATCCCTTGTAGCCCAGGTCGACGATCGACTTGATGATGAAGGGGTAATTCAATTCCTGGCCTCCATCGATCTCCCCTCTTCCCGGAACACCCCCTGTATGGAAATGGCCGATATACTGGATATTTTCCCGGATTGTCCGGACCACATCCCCCTCCATGATCTGCATGTGGTAGATGTCATACAGCAGTTTGAATCTCTCCGAGCTGAGCCTGCCTGCCAGCTCGGCTCCCCAGGCGGTATGATCGCACTGGTAATCCTTGTGGTCCACTTTGCTGTTGAGGAGCTCCATGCACAGGGTGATTCCCAGTTTCTCAGCCAGCGGGAGAATGCGCTGAAGGCCTTTCACACAATTTTCGATTCCTTCTTCGTCGGAAAGCCCCCGGCGGTTTCCGGACATCAGGATCATGTTTGAAAATCCAGCTGCCTGAATCATCGCAAGATAGCGTTCGGACTCGGAGACCAGATGGTCGTGGTTTTCAACACGATTCCACCCCTCGGCAATCCCTCCAGGGCCGGATGGCATAGCACAGGTCAGGCCGAACTTTTTCACTGTGTCCCAGTCCTCCGGGCCAAGCAACTCGACCGATTCGATTCCTATCTCTTTCGAAAAACGGCAAAGGTCTTCAAGGGATATTTTGCCGAAACACCATCTGGAAACCGAATGGTGGACATGCCCTTTCAGAGGCTGCGGAGGATTTTCCGCCATGGATTTCCCCCATGTGAGCGCACCCGCCCCCGCGAGGAGAGAAGCTTTCATCAAATTCCTGCGTGAAAAATTTTCAGACATTATCGTTCCCCTGCTGTCGATTGCATTGAGTGAGCCATTTCTGCACAGACCCCAAGCACCGGGCTGACCAGCCTCCGGCACATCCGCCCAGGACCCTGCCTGTCATCATAAAGAGGGGCTTGAGTCTAGTAAACCTTCCAGTTGCTGACTCCGGAAGAGGGGGGTGAGGTCGGAGTGGCTGTCACAGTCGGAAGCGGGGTCTCTGTCGGGGTCGGCACCGGAGTCCGGGTCACTGTGACAGTGGGAGTTGGAGTCCGGGTCGGCAAGGGAGCGTTATCGATCAGCTGATAAACCACCCCATTTCCATAGCCCACCAGGTAAACTTCACCGGCTTCATCTTCCCCGAAACTGCTGATGAGGTAATTGGAGTCCAGCAGCTCGGTACGGTCCCAGGTTCCCGGACTGGTCTCCTCCAAAGCCCAGATCCGGCCGCTTTCAAAATCACCGAACAGGTATTTCCCATACATGCTGGGATAAGAGCTCCCGCGATAGACATAACCGCC
This sequence comes from Candidatus Hinthialibacteria bacterium OLB16, assembly GCA_001567115.1. GTDB lineage: Bacteria > Hinthialibacterota > Hinthialibacteria > OLB16 > OLB16 > OLB16. The sequence goes on from LMZT01000073.1 coordinate 4,311, forward strand.
GGTCACTGAAATCCCGAGATCGCGGCCATACTCGTTGATGGGATAGACCAGTCCGGCTGTTGCACAGGCAACATAATCGGGGAAACAGTGCATCCCTTCCATGATCCTCCATCCCAGATTGTCGCCCTTCTGGATCAGGTCGATTTCCTCATAGGTATCCTGCCCGACATCCCCACAGAACAAGCGTCCATCCAGGCGGTCAAAACAGAAGCGCCAGGGATTGCGCAGCCCATAGGCATAGATCTCATCGGCTCCGGGAATAGCGCCGGCAAAGGGGTTGTCAGGTGGAATCGCATAGGCTTGGGGGGGTGAGTCGACATCGATCCTCAGGAGCTTCCCAAGCAGAGAGTTCTTGTTCTGGCCATTGTTGTATGGATCACCCCCGCCGCCTCCATCTCCCAGGGCAATATACAAGTACCCATCCGGCCCAAAGGCCAGATGCCCTCCATTGTGGTTGGATTCAGGCTGATCGATCGGACCCAGGATAATTTTTTCAGTCGGCAAGGCCACATTCGGGTCGGAAGGCGATACCTGGTATTCAGCGATAATCGTATCTCCATCGAGATTCGGATTGGTTGAACGAAGGGTATAATTGACAAAGAAACGGCCATTCTGTGCATAATTTGGGTGAAACGCCAGCCCGAGCAGTCCGCGTTCACTTCCGGATCGGGAGACCCGATCGAGGCCAGTCGATCCGAGATTCAGAAAATCCGTACCCAGCAGGTTCCGGTTGGCATCCAGAATCCGGATTCGCCCTCTCTGCTGCACAACAAACAATCGATCACTTCCATCCCCGGCGTGGGTCACCAGCAGAGGGATGGAAAAGCCTCCTGCCACAAATTGCAGGCCCAGGCTGATGTCCTGGGCAGATGCGGGAGCCAAGGAGAAAAAAGAAATCAGCAGCAGAAACAGTGAAAACAGGTTTTTCATGGATATTATCAGGCCGGTCGATTGTGAGTGCTTCAATGGAAAGCCCTTTCCTTTATTGTCATGATGACCATTTTAATTCAAAATCGCCTTTCTGTCGGCATAATATTCGATATCGAAAGACATCGCCTGCTGTTCCGACAGGCGGAGCGACCTGTAAGGAGATCAAAATGGCTTCTCCCAAGCATATTGGATATGCATTTCTGCTGGAAGATTCCTCTGGGGAAAATGTGTTCACTCCGGAGGATTTATCTCCAGAGCAGCTTGAATTCATGCGGGTGACCCGCGAATTCGTCAGCAAGGATTTTGAACCAGTCCGTCATGACCTCGAAAAACTGGACCGGGACCTGCTGAGGGCCACTTTGCAGAAAGCGGGAGAAGCCGGCCTGTTCATGATCCAGATTCCCGAAGAGTATGGGGGAATGGGGCTGGACCTGCTCAGCCAGATGGTGGTGATCGAGAGTATCGCCCCGACCGGCGGCTTTTCAGTTGCCTATGGAGTCCAGACCGGCATCGGCAGCGAACCGATCCTGTTTTTTGGAACCGATGATCAGAAGCAGCGCTACCTCCCCAGGCTGGCTACCGGGGAGATGATCGGCGCTTATGGCCTCACAGAACCCGGATCCGGCTCGGATGCGCTGGCCGCACGCAGCACCGCGGTTCTCTCCAGCGACCAGACACATTATGTCCTCAATGGCAGCAAAATCTTCATCTCCAATGGCGGGATCGCCGACCTGTTTATCATTTTCGCCAAAGTCGATGGCCAGCATTTCACCGCTTTTCTGGTCGAAAGAGACACCCCAGGATTTCAGGTCGGTGGCGAAGAAGCCAAACTCGGCATCAAATCCTCCTCGACTACCGCCCTCACCTTCCAGGATATGAAAGTTCCCAGAGAAAACCTTCTTGGTGAGATCGGCAAGGGGCACAAAATCGCGCTGAATATCCTGAATGTGGGGCGCTTGAAGCTCGGCATGGGGGTGGTCGGCGGGATGAAGGATGCGCTCGGGCGCTCTGTCCGGTATGCCCTTCAACGCAAGCAGTTCGGCAAAGCGCTCGTCGAGTTCCCGCTGATCCAGCAGAAACTGGCCCAGATCGCCGCCTGCACCTATGCCAGCGAATCGGCGGCTTATCGCACCGCCGGCTCCATCAACCAGATCATCGAGGACCGATCCGAATCGGAATCCGCATCGCTGGATAAAACCCTGGCAACTCTGGAGGAATTCTCCGGCGAGTGCGCTATCAACAAAGTGTTCGATAGTGAATGCCTGGCGGTTGCCGCCGATGAGGCGGTTCAAATTCATGGCGGATATGGCTTCTGTGAGGAATACCGGGTCGAAGCCACCTACCGGGATGCGCGTATCGCACGCATCTATGAGGGCACCAATGAGATCAACCGGCTGTTTATCGCAGGGAACCTTTTGAAACGGACTCAGACCGGCCGCCTGGCACTGCTCCAGGCCATCCAACAGGCCCAGAAAGCAGTTCTTGAAAGACTCCCGGACCCACCCGCAGACAGCAGCCCGCTCGGCGATATCCTTACAGCCATCCCGAATGCAAAACGGATCTTCCATCTCCTGGTGGGCTTGGTCTCACAAAAATTCCTCCCGAACATGGAGAAAATCGCCGATGAGCAGGAGATCATGGCCGCCTTTGCGGATCTGATTATCCAGATTTATGTGCTTGAATCCATCACACTGCGGGCGGTCAAACGGATCCGTCAGGGAGATCCCCGATCCGGCCTGCATCAGACTGTAGTCCGCTACCAGGCGATTGAATGCTTTGAAAAGATCGACCAGCTGGCCAACCGTTTGATCGACAGCGTGTTTCGGGATGACGCCCGGCTGACCCATCGAGCGATCGTGAGAAAATGGAGCCACTGGCCGCATCTGAATCGTGTGGAGCTGGGAAGGGCGCTGGCCCGTGAGTGCATCGCTGCTGAAGGATACCCCTTTGTGGTGCAGTAATTCACCTAAAAAGGGCTGTTCCCACCTCTGGCTGGCTTTGTTTATTTCAGCCGGTAGATGTGTGGCTGGTATCCTGTGAATTGATCTTCGAAGGCTCCTGCCTGGATGGCGATCTGCCGGTTTTCCCAGAGTTCCTCGGCCTGTGTGGCGGCCACCTCGGGATCGATGAGAAACCGGACCCGTGAAGACTCCGGGCCGGTGGATATCGAAAGGAGACACATCCCTTCCTGATGTTTCACCACCCGGGCCGCCACATGGACCTTCGGGTTTTCGGCCAGAGCTGCCCCCCAATGGCCCACCTCAGGACTGTTGAGAACGGCCGCGAGTTCATGAACCTGCTGGTTGATGCGGGTGACCTCACGATAGGTGGCCGTATCTTTCAGGAGGGCGCGTGAACTGAAAGCGGGCTTCCATTCATGGGCAAAATAAACAATGCCACGAGCACCATGCACCAGCGCCATCCAGACCTCGGAACGAATCTGCTCGGGAGTGGGTTTGTTCCCGGTTTTGACTCCGGTGCATTCGATAAAACTCCAGACCACCTGAGGCGGTCGAATCAGCCTCGACAGACGCTCGACTCCCTGCCCAATCAGCTCGAGCTTCCCGGCCACCTTTTCGCTGGAATGCGCAACCGGATAGATGTCGAAAGAGATGATATCACCACCTTTCACATACTCCGCATAATCTTCGAAATGCCCCGACCGTGAGCCGCGCCCCCACCAGCCATCCCAGGCAGCCCCCTGCCCGAGGTTCAGCAACACCGGACGGGATGGGTCCGCCTTCTTCATCGCCAGGTATTCCTCCTCGACCTGCGCCGGAGGAATCGGGCTTCCATAGCCAAAACCGGATCGGCGTGGCTGGGCATTGTCCGGCTCATCCCGATGCAGCCAGCCGGCAATGATCCCTTCCTTCCGATATTCAAGCCCGGTTTCATTCTGAGGGCAGATGACTCGCATCCCGGACAGTTTGAGAGCCTGGAGCTGCTCCAGGGTCGGCCCCTCCCACAAACCGACATACAGGTTGATTCCGGCTGCTTTGTAAGCGGACGCATCACGGGGGTCCTGCAGCCACACCCCGATCGGAAAATAGGATGGATCGTGCGGCGGCCCCATGTCCCAGGACCTGTAAAAGGATTCCTGTGACAGGGCAGCCCCCGGAAGAACCAGCACCAGGAAAGCCAGCAGCAGATACTCTTTCATCCCTTTAAAGCCCCCACTGTAATTCCCTGTGTCAGCCAGCGTTGAAGCATCACATACACCACCAGGGTGGGAAACATGACAATCACCAGTCCGGCGAACAGAAGCCCGAAATCACTCCGGTAATTGGCCTGGATCGAGACCGCGGCAAGGCCCAGCGGCAAGGTTTTGTATTGATCTGAATTGATGAATACCAGAGCCAGAAAATACTCGTTCCACAGCCCGATAAAATTGAAAATACCAGTCGTGATCAAGCCCGGGCGCGCCAGGGGGAGCATGATCGAAAAAAAGACCCGCCACTCCCCGCACCCATCCATCAGGCCGGCTTCATAAAGTTCTGTGGGCAGGGAACGAAAAAAAGACTGGAGAACAAACAGGGTGAATGGCAGTGACAGCGAGACATACAGCAGGATCAGCCCGGGCTGGCTGTCCGCCAGCGAAACCACCCAGTGGTCATTCCCCATCAGGACAAATAGAGGTTTCAGAAAAGCGGTCAGGGTTTCAGACCAGTCCCGGTACTGGAAAAAAAGCGGCACCAAAAGCAGCTGGATCGGGACCATCATCCCCGCAAGAAAGTAGACCAGCAGATAACGGTAAATTCTCCCCCGTGAGCGGGCCAGGGCATACGCTGCAGGACATGCCACCAGCCCCAGCAATCCCAATGAGGTAAAAACCACCACGACACTGTTCAAAAAGAAATTCGAGAACCCAGACTTGATCCAGGCTTTCGAGTAATTGGTGGCCAGTGAGTCGAGGAAATTTTCCGGGAGGCCGAATGGCGAGCGGAAGATCTCTTCGGTGGAACGCGCCGATGTGAGGACCACCCAGACGAAAGGAAGGGTCACTGCGAGAAGCCAGACAGACAGCAGGCTCAGCACCACCCCCTGGCCCACACGGCTGGCCAATCCCGTCTGACCCGCGAAACTCATGAGAATTCCAGAGCCTCACGGCGGTAAAGGCGGAGTGTCGCCAGCGAAAAGACCAGCACCAGAATGAACAGAAAGACCGCGATGGCAGTGCCATACCCCACCTGGTATTCATTGAACACCTTCGAATACATCAGGGTGGCAAGGGTATTCGAATCGGGCCGCGACTGCTGCTGCTCGATCACCCACACCTGGTCAAAAATCTTAAGCCCCCCCAGCAGGAGAAAAACCATCCCGGTGACCACTGTATCCCGGATCAATGGAAAGGTAATGCACCGGAACTGGGTAAAGTGTGAGGCGCCATCCACTGTAGCCGCTTCATACAGGGAGTCGGGGATGGATTGCATGGCCGCCAGGAAGAGCAGCATATAAAACCGGTGGCAGTCCAGACAATCATCGGGATCAGAGACCAGGCAAGAATGGCGGAGTTGGTGAATTCAAAGGGTGTGCTGACCAGGGGTCGATCGACCCATCCAAGCTGGATCAGCACCTGATTGAGGGAGCCAAGAATGCTGTTAAAAACCCCGAAACTCGAAGTGCTGTAAAGCAGCATCCACAAAACCGAAACCGCCACAGAGGAAAGAATGTTCGGAAAAAAGAAGGCCACACGAAACAACGAAGCCCCGGCTATTCCTTTGCGAAAAGCCGAGGCGAAAAAAAGCGAAATCGACAGGATGATGATCATCGGAAAGATCATCAGAATCAGGTTATTCTGAAAAGCGATCGGCAGCATCCGCGCGGCCGGCCCGGCATCGGGATTTAAAAACGCATCGAACATTTCCCGGAAATTCCCAAGCCCGACCGGGACCGGGGGGGTGAGGCCATCCCAGCGGGACAGAGCGAACTGAAACCCTTTCAGCGCGGGCCAGGCCACCCAGAAACTGAACAGAAGAAAAGCAGGCAGTATCGCCCAGAAGGCAAAGCGCCGCTGCTGTCTTTCCAGCAGGCTCATACTGTTCCCTCCACTTCGGAACCCTGCGGCAGGGGGCGTGGGGGCGGCTTGAAAGATGTCGGATCTTTGCGCAAACGCTCCATGGATTCTTCGATAATCCGGGAAAACTCCTCGGGAGTGATTCTGCCCGCTATCAACTTTTCCAGTGTGGGGATCCAGGCCTCGCCCCGCCAGGTCGGGAAAAGATCATACAGGCGGTTATCGAAGGTATAGGCCGCCTCCTGGATGATATCCAATGCATCCCCCACTCCAGAGCTGACTTCCTCCCTGACTGTTGCTCCCTGTATGGAGGAAACAGTCGAGACCATGCGCGCCCATTCACGGCTGTTCTCTTTTGAAAGCATGAATTTGAGCAGCTCCGCCGCCTCACGCGGGTTTCCCCCCTGGCGATAGACAAAGAAAGCCTGCCAGCCAAGCGCAACAAGCGCTGTCGAATCCCCTTTGCCTCCCTCGATTCCCGGAACCGCAAAGCAGGACAGCCGGAAATCTTCCGGGAAGGCATGGCGCATTTCATTTTCCAGCCACATTCCGCAGGGAATCATCGCGGCGCGGCGGTTGCAGAATTCCATCTGCGCCTCGGTGTGGCTCATAGTCAGGGAGCCTTTCTGGAAGTAGCGCTGTGCGAGATCCTGAAGCATGGCGGCTGCCTGGACAATGGCCGGATCGAGAAACGCGCCCGGCAGGAAATTCTGGCAGGCCTCCACTTTATGGATTCCAGCCAGATGCTGCAGAATCGACCAGAACAGGGCATCGGCATACTGCGGATATTTCCCCTGGAAGGCGATCGGGGCGATCCCGGCAGATTCGATGGCCGCACAAAGGTCCAGCCATTCCGCATAGGTCTTCGGAATGCTCCAGCCATGCTGCTGGAAAAGGGTTTCGTCATACCACACCAGCCAGGCATTGAAGACCAGGGGAATTCCATACACCTTCCCCCTGTAGGTGAATGGATTGAGAGCGCCCGGGATGAAACTCTCCCGCCAGGTGATGTTTTCCTGGCCGACCGCCGGCTGGTCCAGCCATTCATCCAGTGGAAACAGGATATCAGCCAGCACAAATTTCCAGACCGGAAAGAGGGCATCGCTCAGATCGGGAGGAGAACCTCGCAGAACCCGTGGGCGCATCTTATCCAGCACACGCGGATCCCCCCACATATTCACCGCAACAGGACGGCCGGCGCTCTTTCGAAGCTCGAGATACCTGTCGAGGGTCTTGCGATGCCAGTCGATGCCGAACCCACCTTCGAAAACCGCCATTTCGACCTGCGGAACTCCATCCTCTTCCCCTTCATTGCGAAACAGCCCGCAGCCGCAAAGCAGGCCAGCCGCCACCACAAAGAAAAAAAGTGCCATGCAGAATCTGATGCGATGGGGTGTTTCGAATCCCTGCAATGAAAACCTCCCGGCTTCAGTATGGGCTATTGATTCTTCACACAGAGCAGATTGGAATGCTTCCCCTCTGCAAATCGCGGCAGCGCCAGAAAAGCATCCAGATCAGGAATCGGATCCACCGATGCGCGCCGATGGTCGAGCACCTTCAGCTGGAAGCCCAGAGATTGAAGTGATGCCAGCAGTTGCCCGGGATCGGCTCCGCAACGGGCCAGTCCCTGCGGCCAGAACTCCATCAGGATCGAAAGGCGTGTTGCACGGGACAACAGGCCCTGCATCCCCTCCAGCGCCATCCCTTCAGCCCCCTGAATGTCCATTTTGATCAGATGAGGGGCTTCCCGGGAAGAGCCGAAAAAATCATCGAGAGCCACTGTTTCGATCTCCACTGCCTGGCGGTCTCCGCCTTTTCCAAAGATACGGTGATCTCCGGCATTCGATTCACATAAAAACAGCTGCGCTTTTCCAGTCTGGCTGGACACCGCCTTGCGCACCAGGGTGACATTGTGGAAGCCATTGACCTCAACATTGCGGCACAGCAGGGAAAAATTGTCCGGCGAGGGTTCAAAGGCATAGACCTTCCCCTGGGGGCCAACCAGGCGGGCCAGGGTGAGGGTATAAAATCCGATATTTGCGCCCAGGTCGATGACATGATCTCCCGGATGAACCATCTGTTTGAGGATTTCACGGTCAAAAATATCATAGGATTCATCCACCGATAGATCGAGTGAATCTTTTTTGTCCAGGTACATTTCAAAGCCATCGATGAAGGTGTGATCGGCTTTGATCGATTCCTTGAACCTCTGGTGCCACTCACGCAGCGGGAGAATCGATCCCAGGCCAACAGCCTTGAGGCCTTTCTTGACATAGCGGCTGGCTTTGAAAAGAGACCGACGGGTTTTATCGCGCATGAGATCCTATCCGGCCCTTTCTGGTGGAGTTTTTCCCGGACTTCACGGGATGGTGGACCGTAAGGCCATTTTTTCATAGTCTTGCGCCTATGAGCAGAGCACCTTTTACAGTCGCAATTGTCGGGCGTCCGAATGTCGGCAAATCAACCCTGTTCAATCGGTTGATCGGACAGCGTGTTTCTATCGTGGATGATCAGCCGGGAGTGACCCGTGATGTGATCTCCCGCCTGTTCGAATGGAATGGGGTCCCAATCCGGTTTCTGGATATGGGGGGTTACGAAGTCGCCGGCAGGGGAGAGATCGAAATCAACATTCGCCGGCAGATTCAGGAGACAGTTGATCTGGCTGACCTTCTGGTCCTGGTGGCCGATATCACCACCGGCCCGACCGCAGAGGACGAGGAAGTGGTCAAATTCATCCGCCGTTGCAACCGCCCCATTGTTGTCGCGGTCAACAAAGCCGACACCCTCCAGCGCGAAGAAACAGGCCTGGTGGATTACCTCACCTGGGGGTTCGAGGCAGTCATTCCGGTTTCCGCGATCCATGGGCATGGCACCGGAGATCTGCTCGATGCGATCGTCGCGGCATTTCCGGAGCATCCCGGCGAAATCGATTTCCCGGACAATGAAGATGCCATCCGGGTGGCTCTCGTGGGGCGTCCGAATGTGGGGAAATCCACCCTGCTCAACCGTATGGTCGGACAGGAACGCAGCCTGGTGTCGAGCATCCCGGGAACCACACGTGATCCGGTGGATACCCTGGTCGATGTGGAAAACCGCAAATTCATGCTGATCGATACCGCCGGGATTCGACGCCGCAGCCGGATTGTCGATCTCGAGAAATATGCGGTCGGAAGAGGCCTGCTGGCCATTGAAAGAGCCGATGTTCTCCTCTTTGTCATTGATGGAAGCACCGGTGTGACCGAAACGGATGCGAATGTTTTCGGCATGGCCTGGGAAATGGGAAGAGCTGGAGTTGTTGTGGTCAACAAATGGGACCTGGTCGAAAAAGAAACCGAAACCGCCGGGACCGCGGTCAAAATCATCTATGAAAAATGCAAGTTCCTCCGCCACTGCCCGGTCCAGTTTGTCAGTGCATTGTCCGGCCAGAGGGTTCACCGTTTGTGGGCCGAGATCGAATCTGTGTTTGAGTCATACACTCAGCGCATTCCCACCTCGCGTCTGAACGAAAGCCTTCGTGAGTGGGTCAGCCAGCATCCCCCGCATGGCATTCGCGGGCGCCAGCCCAAGCTCCAGTACATCACCCAGGTGGATGTCAGGCCGCCCACCTTCACCCTTTTTGTGCGCAATGCAGATGCTCTCCACCTGACCTACAAGCGCCACCTGATGAATCGGATGCGGGAGACTTATGGTTTCGGGGGCACTCCTCTGCGAATCGTGGTGCGGGAATCCCGGCGCCGTGAGTCTCCGGACTTCGAAAGTGGAGATATGAGCACCTGACAGCCATGCCACCCCCAACCCGTAAGACCTCTGAACCGCAATACCGCCAGCTGGCCGCGAGCCTGCGGGAGGCCATAGAAAAAGGGCTCTGGCCCGAAAAAGATCCCCTCCCTGCGGTGAGCCTGATTTCTCAGAAATACCAGGTTACTGCCGTGGTGGTTCGCAAAGCACTGAAGGTCCTGGAAGACATGGGATACCTGGAGGATCGTGGAGACAGAGGCCTGTTCCCCCACAAGCCACGCCCCTCACATGGCCCTCAATTTGTTTGGAATCCAGCGGAAATCCGCCTGAACCTCGAAGGCACCCTGGAAATCCGGGTTCTCTCCAAAACTATGACCACCCTCCCGCGGGAATACCTTCGCTTCTTCGAAGTTCATGGGCGGAGCGGCCACCAGGCCAGCCGGATTACCAAGCTTCACCTGGTGAATGGCCAGGCGAAGGCGCTCGAAACCATTTATGCCCCCTGCCAGGAGCTGCCCGGATTGCTGATGAAAGACCACCGCCATGGGACTCTGTTTGAAATGGTCGAT
>LMZT01000074.1 GCA_001567115.1 Candidatus Hinthialibacteria bacterium OLB16
TTGAAGTATCTGGCTTTAGCTTCACCCGGAGTTGCGGTGGTCGGCAGAAAGAGAGCTTCATAAGGGGTTTTACTGTTGAGGATTCGATTTTTCTGTTCCTCAGGTGGGAGATTTCTCTCATCCATGCTTCACGCCTCGCTCCAGCTGCACGATTGATCGATTTCTTCCCCGCAATCCGGAAATGGATGAGGCTCCCCCTGGTGAGCTTGGCCCCAATTTCCGTTAAAGGTGCAAGAGACCGGAACCCAAGTTTCCAAGGGAACTGCACGAACGTCAAGCCCCTGTCTGGCATCAGGCTGAATGAAATCAGAGTGATCTGGAATTCTTATACATTTTTGTAAAAAACCATTTCTATTGACACATCCATTCCTCGTCTTTAAGGTCAACAGGCGAAGCCAATAAAGCACTCATGCTTCCACTGTCCAGAAGCACCACATCGGCTGAAAGGAACCTCATGAAACCCGCATCCGGCCGTCCTCCAATCCCCTGCAGCCAGGCCGATATCAAGGAAAACTGATATGCATAACAACCGAAAAAAATTGATTCATGCTTCCATCCATGTGGCGTTCGCAGCAATCCTTCTGCTGGGGTTCCATGCCGATGGATGTGCCGAACCTGTCAAAGGCTGGCTGAACTGGCGTGGACCTCACCAGAATGGAGTTTGTGACGAACTCGGCCTGCCCGGCCAAGTCACCCCCGGGGGTGAGAATAATCCCTGGACTTATCCACTCCATGGGCGGGGGACTCCGGTTATCGCCAATGGCAGGCTGTTCACCCTCGGGTACCGGGGTGATGGACCTGATCTGCAGGAGCTGATTGTCTGCCTCGATGCCGAAAGTGGCAAACTGCTCTGGGAACAAGGGTTCAACGATTTCCTCAGTGATATTGTCTATAACCGTTACAGCATCGGAAGCCCGGCAGTCGATCCAGTGACAGGCAACATCTTTTTCCTCACTGCAGCCGGTCTGTTCATGGGGTTCACACCCGAAGGCACGATGCTGTGGCAGGTATCGATGATGGAAGAATTTGGCCGCCTGACTTTCCCCAACGGACGCACGGGTTCTCCTGTCATCGATGGTGACCATGTGATCATTCATTCTATCACCAGCAACTGGGGGGCGGATGGCCCAGGCCGGGACCGTTACTACGCATTTGACAAAAACACGGGCGAGCTGGTGTGGTCATCGACTCCAGGAGGCCCCCCTCAGGACAGCTCGTTTTCGACTCCGGTCCTTTCCTGGCTTGGAAATATGCATGTGCTCTATGCTGGAACCGGATGCGGCAACATCGTCTGTGTGAATGCACGCACCGGCGATCCACTGTGGCGCTTCCAGGTCTCACGAGTTGGAATCAATGCTTCGGTTGTCCTGCACAAAGACAAAGTGATCGCCATTCATGATGGAGAGAATATCGACAGTTCTGAAACCGGAAGGATTGTCGCAGTTTCAACAAAATTTTCCCCTGCAGAAATATCCGCCAACCCGACGGGACCAAAGGTGCTGGGCGCCACATCGGAGGTCTGGCGCAACAATCTTGCAGCAGTGACCTCCTCCCCTGTCCTGCATGAAGACCGCCTTTATCAGATGGTGAATACCGGAGAGCTGTACTGCCTGGATGCCAACAACGGGAAAATTCTCTGGTCGAAGAAACTCGGTCCGGACCAGCTCCATGCCTCCCCCCTTTATGCCGATGGAAAACTGTATGTTCCCCTCAACAACGGAACCTTCCATATCCTTAAACCCGGAGACACTGAGGCGCAGGAGCTGTGCCAGGTGCAGCTGGAAGGCAATTGCCTGGGCGCTCCCGCGGTCTGGCAGGGCCGGATGTATGTTTTAACAACAGAAAAGCTTTATTGCTTCAGTTCAAAACAGCCATCAGAGACAAGTGCTGAGGCCATTCAATCAACCCCGCAGGCCGAGGCATTCCATCCACAGATTGGATCTCCGGCCCGGCTGCAAATCGTTCCTTCTGAAGTCCTGATGAAACCTGGCCAGAAAGTCCAATTCAAAGCATCGGTCCTGGATGAAAACGGTAATCCTGTCTCGAAAGCCCAGGGCCTGAAGTGGGCTCCATTCGTTCCGGCAACAGCCAAGGTCAAGGCATTCATGGATGCGCATTTTGATGAGGCCGGGGAGTTGATTGCCGAACCGGCAGCGAAGATGTCTGCGGGCGCATTCCAGGGGCAGGCAGGGGAACTGAAAGGCCTCATTCGTGGAAGGATTCTGGAGAATCTGCCGATCCATGAAGATTTCGAGAAATTCAAAGTAGAAATTCCACATGAGATCGACACGGGAGTCCAGTTTGCCTACCCCCCTCTGCCGTGGATCGGCGCCCGTTTCAAATGGGAAGTGCGGGAACTGGAGGGGCAGAAGGTGCTGGCGAAGACATTGGATAACAACCTCTTCCAGAGGGCCATTACATTCATCGGCGATCCGGATTCAAAAGACTACACGGTGGAAGCGGATGTCATGACCGATGGAAACCGCCGCAACATGTCCATTGTGGGTGTGATCAACCAGCGGTACTTCATCACACTGGTTGGAAACTGGCAGCAGATCGAGGTCAGCTCCAATCATGATCGCATCAAAGTCGGAGTCCCATTCAAAATCAAACCCAAGACCTGGTACCGCCTGAAATCCCGTGTGGATGTCGCTGAGGATGGTTCGGGCATTGTCCGGGCAAAGGCCTGGGAGCGCGGCCAGGCAGAGCCTGAAACATGGACCATCGAGGTTCCACATGCCCATGCGCATAAAAATGGTGCGCCAGGCTTGTATGGTTTCTCACTCCAGAGCCTGTTCCGTGTTTATATCGACAATGTGGATGTCACGCCCAACCGGGGTTGAAGACATTCGATCGAGGGGAAACAATGAATGAACATTTATTTTCAAAGGGGATCGATGTCATGTCACCTTCCTGCCTGGCAAGAACCGGAACGCTGCTGATCCTTGCGATCGGCTGCGCCCTTCCCGCAGTTGCCGCCGATTGGCCATTATGGGGAGCCGATACCACACGCAATATGGCTTCACCCGCCACTCATGTCCCGGATTGGTTCGATCCCGGTGAGTTCATAAAAGGCAGTGAAGAGATCGATCTTTCGACCACAAAGAACATCAAGTGGGTTGCCAAACTGGGTTCCCAGGCCTTCGGGAATCCAACAGTGGCCGGCGGAAAAGTTTTCATTGGAACAAACAATGAATCCCCGCGGGATCCCAGGCACAAAGGGGACCGTGGGGTCATAATGTGCTTTGAGGAGGCCACGGGGAAATACCTCTGGCAGCTGGTGGTTCCGAAGCTGGGGGCAGGAAAGGTGAGTGACTGGGAGTTTCTTGGAATCTGCTCATCGCCAGCAGTGGATGGAGACCGCCTGTATCTGGTCACCAACCGCTGTGAAGCCATGTGCCTGGATGTGCAGGGGATGGCCAATGGCAATGATGGCCCGTTTCAGGATGAAGGAAAATACATGACCCCGCCTCCGGCCGCAGGGGCACCGCCACCGACTCCCATCGAAGCAGGACCAGCCGATGCCGATATCATCTGGCGCTTCGATATGCGTGAGGAGATGGGTGTGTTTCCCCATAACATAACCAGCAGCTCGATTCTGATTGTCGGGGATCGCCTTTATGTCACCACTTCAAATGGCCAGGACTGGTCGCATGTGAATATTCCGGCCCCATTCGCCCCGGCATTGATCTGCCTGGATAAAAACACCGGTGAGCTGCTCGGAGAGGAAAACTCGGGCATCAGCCAGCGGATGCTGCACTGCAACTGGTCATCCCCATGTTATGGAGAGGTCAACGGAAAGGGGATGGTATTCTTTGGAGCGGGCGATGGTTTCTGCTATGCCTTCGATCCTGTTCCGGCAGCTTCGGAGGATGGATTCAACTACCTCAAGGAGATCTGGCGATTCGACTGCAATCCCCCGGAGCATCGCACCAAAGAAGATGGGAAGCCATTCAAGTATCCGGATCCCAATGGCCCCAGTGAAGTCATTGCCACCCCTGTATTCCACAACAACAAAATCTATATCGCGGTCGGGCAGGATCCTGAACATGGAGATGGGGTCGGCCAGCTCAGCTGCATCGATGCCACGGGATCCGGAGACCTGTCGAAGACCGGGAAGGTCTGGGCCGATGGCACTATCCGCCGCACCATGTCGACTGCTTCCATCGCGGATGGCCTGCTGTACATCGCCGACTACGCCGGGAAGGTCCATTGCCTGGAAGCCGATACCGGCAAAGAAATCTGGGTCCATGATACCCAGAGCCATATCTGGGGCTCAACCCTCTATGTCGATGGAAAAATATACATCGGCAATGAGGATGGCGTGGTCACGATCCTCGCTGCGGGCAGAGAGAAAAAGGTTCTGAAAGAGATCGAAGTCGATTCGCCTGTCTATTCAACGCCGATTGTCGCCAATGGGATTCTGTATATCGCCAGCCAGACTCACCTGTATGCGATCCATAACTCCGGGAACTGAGATTCGATGAACCACCTTCCGCCCGCTCCAAAAAATTCCGGCCATGCCAGCCATTGGTATCTTCTGGTTCTGATTCCTGTGATGGTCATCCTGCATCAGGATTTCTGGCTGTGGACCCGCCCCGCGCTGGTGTTTGGTTTTCTTCCGGTCGGGCTAGCCTACCACATCGGATATTCGATTCTGGCATCGGTGGTGATGTGGCTGCTGGTTAAGCTGGCCTGGCCAGCCCATCTGGAACAGTTTGAGGAAGACTCTCCAGTTCCAGCAGAGGTCGATGCTGCCAGATGAATCCAGCGATTGTTGTATTCATTTACCTGGGAATTGTTCTCTATATTGGAATCTTTGCCTTCAGAAAAGGAACCTCGACAGGCGAAGATTTTTTCCTTGCGAGCCGTTCGCTGAGCTCGACTGTTTTCCTGCTCTCGTTATTCGGGACCAATATGACCGCCTTCGCCATACTGGGGAGTTCCGGCCTGGCATACCAGCGCGGCATCGGCGTGTATGGATTGATGGCCTCGTCCTCGGGTTTTGTCATTCCCTTGACCATTTTTTTCATCGGAACCCGTCTGTGGGCCATCGGCAAACAATACGGCCACATGACCCAGGTCCAGTTTCTCCGGGATCGATGGGAATGTTCCGGCATCGGAACATTTATCTTCATTCTCACTGCCGCGATGCTGATCCCATACATCATTATCGGGGTGATGGGCGGAGGGGCGACACTGGAAGCGATCAGCCATGTGTTCGATGAACAGGGCCAGCCGGTCATGGAAGAAGTGATGATCAAAGGCGAAAAGGTTCTCCAGCAGAAGCATCTGGTAAGTTATGAAGCTGGTGGAGCCATCGTGGCGATTGTCGTGATGAGCTATGTCTTTTTCGGGGGGATGCGTGGAACTGCCTGGGTCAATGCCTTTCAGACCACCATGTTCCTCTGCTTTGGCTCGATCGCTTTTTTCCTGATCGGACGCGATATCGGCGGTTTTGATACCGTGATGGAAAGGCTCGGGATGAATCCCAAGACCTCGGCCCTTCTCTCCCGCCAGAGGATTCCTCAGGCGGAATTCTTCAGTTACATGTTTATCCCCCTCTCCTCGATCATGTTCCCTCACATCGCCATCATGTGCATGGCGGCAAAGAAGGTTCAGGCATTCAAGAAAACAGTCATTTTTTACCCCCTGTGCATCATGGCGATCTGGGTCCCGAGTGTCTACCTCGGAGTGGTCGCGGCGGACCAGTTCCCAGGGTTGAAGCCCGGTGAGGCAGATGATGTCATTCTGCGCATGCTGACCTCCCATACCGATCTGTGGGTGGCAGGGATGCTGGGTGCGGCGATCATGGCCTGTGTGATGGCCTCCGACAGCCAGATTCTCGCCTTATGCACCATGTTCACCGAGGATATTTTTGCCTATTACGGCCACAAGGAACGCTTCGGGGAAAAGGCGCAGGTGTGGACCGGCCGGGTGTTTGTCATCCTGGTCACCCTTTTTGCCTACTGGGCGGCAGTCAAATTGAAAGACAAAGCGGGAATCTTTGAGCTGGCGATTCGATTCGCTTTTTCGGGGTTTGCATCACTGGCTCCGGTGATGCTCGCGGCCTTGTTCTGGAAAAGGAGCACCCGATGGGGCGCATTTGCGGCATCGCTGTGGGTGGCACTTTCAGTTCTCGGGCTATGGTACCTGTATGATGCCTCCAGCGGGATTGCACCGAAGCCTGGAGAACCGCCTGTTCCGATCATCAGCTCCCTTGGGAGCCTGTTTCTGAGAACCCCCGGGAATGTCACCATTTTTGGTTCCCTGGCAGTCATGCCGATGTGTTTGATTTCCGGGGTGTTGATGTGGGCTGTTTCGCTGCTGACACATCCACCCAGCAAGGAAACACTGGAAAAGTATTTTCCAACCGTCAGATCCGTTGGTTGAGAAACCCTGATTCCAAGGCGATGGAGTGGCCTGGAGAAATCCTTTGTACCAATAAAGCGAGGGCTGTCGATGCCGACTGTCGAACACGCAGCAGAGCTCCTGGATAAGCATGTCCAGGACATCATTCACTGGCATTTTTCACCTGAAACCGGATGTCCATTCTGGCTGGATTGGAAGCACCAGGCTGGCTGGGATCCCCTAAAAGAAATCCGGTGTTTCGGAGATCTCCGAAAATTTCCCCATTTCCGAGATGATTTCCTGCGTGATGAGCCACCCGGACGCTGGGTGCTGAAGGCCTTTGAGGGCCGTCCATATCGAATCTTCGAAACCGGCGGCACCACCGGGATGCCGAAGCAGCGCATCAGCTGGGAAGACCACCTGATCGATTATTCCGAGTTTTCCAAAACGCTGGATGAGCGTTGGTTTCCTATCGGTGCGGACTGGTTGATGATGGGGCCAACCGGCCCTCGACGGCTGCGCCTGGCAATCGAGCACCTGGCCAATGTGCGGGGCGGAAATTGCTATTTTATTGACCTCGATCCACGCTGGGTGAAGAAACTTATCGATGAAAAGCAGTTCGAGCTCGCGAACCGTTATAAGGAACATGTGGTCGACCAGACTGTTACCATTCTTAAGAACCGTTCAATATCCTGCCTCTTTACCACCCCCAAGCTTCTCGAGGCCCTGGGTGAAAAGATATCGGTGCCGGATGCCGGCATTACAGGCATCTTCAGCGGTGGGACTTCCATGACCAATCAGGTGGTGCGTTTCCTGGTCGAAGAAGTTCTCGAAAATCGCGCACAACTGGTTCCCACCTATGGCAATACACTGATGGGGCTGGCTGCCAGCAAACCGCTCAGTGCCGAGGATGGCTATGCTCTGACCTATTACGCCCCTCAGCCTCGAGCAGTCCTGCGTGTCGTTGATCCAAATAACACAGATAAAACCGTCGAATATGGCCAGTGGGGACGGGTTGAATTGACAACACTGACCCGGGAATTCTTCATGCCTCGTTTTCTGGAACGGGATGAGGCGATTCGACGTGAACCCTGGGGATCTTTTTCCTGGGATGGAGTCGGGGAGGTCCGCCCATTCGGGATGATGGAAAAGAAGATTGTCGAAGGCGTTTATTGAAGGAGGCTTCGGGAAAACATTCCGGGCTGAAGCCTATTGGTAATTCCCGAGCACCTTTGCCAGGGAAGTGATCCTTCGAAAATCCTCGAAGCCAACACTGGATGGAACACTGTGGTCCGAGGAAAAGATATAGCCGCCATTTTCCTTGACCACGGGAATCACTTTCCTCATTTCCTCTTCGATCGCCTCGGGATTTTCCCAGAGAACCGCATTGATGCCGCCATGAAGGACAAGGTCATTCCCATAGGCCTGCTTG
>LMZT01000075.1 GCA_001567115.1 Candidatus Hinthialibacteria bacterium OLB16
TTTGATTAAACGGGAGCTGCCTCGATCTGGCATGACCCACCCCGGCACAGTTTTTTGATTCCATCTGCTGTGATCACTCACCCATGACCTTGATGATAGCGCGTTTGCGCCTTTGGCCATCAAATTCAGCATAGTAAACCTGCTGCCAAGGCCCCAGATCGAGCTTTCCATCGGTTACTGGCAGGATGACTTCATGGTGGATCAGGAGGTTTTTAAGATGAGCATCTCCATTGTCTTCCCCGGTTCGGTGATGGAGGTAATTCATTCCCGATGGTGCCAGGTTCTCAAGCCAGTCATCAATATCCTGTATCAAGCCGGATTCGGCATCATTGACATACACCGCCGCGGTGATGTGCATGGCGGAAACCAGGACTATTCCCTCCTGGATGCCGCTTTTCTCGACAGCATCCTCAACCTTGCCGGTGATATTGATGTATTCGCGGCGTTGATGTGTGTTGAACCAGAGATATTCGGTATGGAATTTCATCATTGGCCTCCCCGGGCTGGCTGACTGTTTTTATGGGGTGTCAACGGATCCTCCGGGATGACATAAAAGCCATCCCGGAGGACAGGTGATATTTCAGGCTTTAATTTTTTCCCAGGTGCCATTGGCGGCGGACCTGAGGACTGCATCACACACCTGCTGTGTTTCGAGGGCCTCACGGAAGGTGGGTGAAACCGGCTGGCCTTTGGAAATCCCCTCGATAAAGTCAGCCGCCTGGTGAACAAAGGAGTGTTCATAACCGATCTGCAGGCCAGGCACCCACCATTTATCCATGTAGGGATGCTCTCCATCGGTGACATGGATCGAACGCCATCCCCGCAGGATCCCCTCATCACGGTGGTCGAAATACTGCAGGCGATGCAGGTCATGCAGATCCCAGGCGATCGAAGCGTGTTCTCCATTGATCTCGAATACATACAGCGCTTTGTGGCCGCGGGCGTAACGGGTGCTTTCGAAAGTCGCCAGCGAGCCATTCCTGAAACGCGCCAGAAAAGCGCAGGCATCATCGATTCCGACTTTTTCCACCTGGCCGGTCAGGTTGTGCTTTCTTTCTTTGACAAAAGTTTCAGTCATGGCAGTGACTGTGTCGATGCTTCCATTCAACCAGAGCGCTGTATCGATGCAATGCGCCAGCAGATCCCCGGTAACCCCGCTGCCAGCCACCGACGCATCCAGACGCCACAAGGCGGTGCCTCCCTGGGGGAGATCTTTTGAAATGGTCCAGTCCTGAAGGAATACCGCACGGTAATGGAAAATCTTCCCGAGCTTCCCTTCATCGATGAGCTGCCTGGCCATTGTGACTGCGGGGACACGGCGGTAGTTGTAACTGACCAGATTCGCCACTCCGGCCTGCTCGACCGCCTTGACCATATCCAGGCCTTCCTCACTGTTTCGTGCCAGTGGCTTTTCGCAGATGATCATCTTGCCTGCCGCCGCAGCAGCCATGGCGATTTCACGATGCGAATCATTGGGGGTGCAGATCTCGACCAGGTCGATGTCCTTGCGCTCGACCAGTTTGCGCCAGTCGGTTTCGGTGGATTCATATCCCCACTGGGAAGCGAAGGCCTCAGCCTTGGCCTGGGTTCTGGCACAAACCGCCTTGAGGACCGGCTGGTACTCGAGGTCAAAAAAATTGCCGACCTTGCGGAAGGCATTGGAATGGGTGCGCCCCATAAAGCCGCAGCCGATCATGCCGACATTCAGGTTCTTTTTGGATGCCATCAGTTTGTCTCCTCGCATCAATCCCCCATTTCGGGGAGGTCATTCGGTACAGGTGCGCAGTCTGCGCTCCGGGCATTTCCTCAGGACAGATTATTCGACCCAGCCATGGGCATCCCGGACAGCGATCATGGCCGCCAGGATGTCATTCCAGGTCTGTGGATTCTTCATGACCGCATTCGGGAACATGCAGCCATCCCAGCACAGGTGCCGCACCTTCCGGGTGATCTGCCCATTTTCATCGCGGAGCCAGAACCCGGCATGACGGGGGATATCGAGTTTCCCATTGGGATCTTTGGGCGGGCAGTGCCGCCCGGTTCGATCATGCGATCCCGAGCCGAAGACTGTGGCGTCATTCTGGGCGACATGGAAATCGATAGTCCAGGGACGGAGTGCCGCGGTCAGTTTTTTCAGCCCCTCATCGATGCAGTCATGATCCTTCCAGTCGAACTGCTCAGGAAGGATGCGATCCTCCGGGGCATTGTATCCCAGAAGATAAAGAAAGGTGTGGGCCATGTCCGCCTGAAAACCGAGGGTCTGCGGGCGTCCAACCATCTCCAGGAGCTCGACCATCCTTCTCCAGCTGTGCATTCCACCCCAGCAGATTTCCCCTTCCGCCGCGAGTTGTTCGCCGGAATCTTCAGCGATGGCACAGGCCTGGCGGAATGTTTCAGCGATCCTTCTCTGGTTTCCATCGGGATCAGCAGCCCAGTCAGCCACTCCGCTGGCGGAGTCGATGCGGACGATTCCAGTCGGACGAATCCCGATCTTCCGTAAAAATTGGGCGATGCGGCATGCCTTGCGGACCTGTTCGAGGAAGCGTGCACGCCCTTCTCCCTCATCGAGTGCGGCCCCACCTCCGGTCGGTGGCCAGACCGGCGCCACCACGGATCCGATCGTGAGGTTTTTTTTCTGGACTTTTTCCGCGAGCTTTTTCAGATCCTCATCGCTGGAATCGATGCTCACATGCGGATCGGAAAGGAACAGGTCGATGCCATCGAACCTGGTTCCATTCACTTCGGCTCCTGCGGTCAGATCGATCATGGCATCCAGGTCGATGAATGGCTCAGAATCGGGGCCTCCTTTGCCGACGACTCCCGGCCATGCGGCATTATGAAGTTTTGGAAACTGATTGGCTGACATGTTGTTCTGGAACCTCCTCGATTCGGTGGGATGTATCTCGGGTTGCTGCCCGATGCTGTGTCTGAAAACACCAATGCCCGGCAAATTCCGGCCATATCGAACCCAATGCCGGGATATTCGCAGAGTAAAGCCTGAATGGCTACTCCTGCACAGGGTCCAGCAGTCCAGGGAATTTGTTTCTCAGGGCGGAATATATCTGTGGCAGCCGATGCGGGAGACGGCACTGCAATCGCCTCCCGCAGGGCTGCTCGAGAATGATATCAGTACATCATCCACATTTCGATTGCGGTGGGACCAGCCTCATCTGCCCCGATATCAGGGAGTGTGACAGGCGGATTCGGGCGCGGATCCCCATCAAAGTCCACAGGAACGATCGAACCAACTGCCGCTGCCCTGGCCGGGCTTCCGACAGTCAGGTGGCCAGTGGGATCCAGCAATGGATCGGCGAAAATAGCGCCGATCTTGGGCAGTCCCAGCCAGCTGCCATCTCCGGCTATGCCACCAAAATAAAGATCATAACGGCTTTCGCCATCGGTGCTGGTTCCATTGACTGCTGCCCCGCCCTCATGCATGTCATAAATGTTGAAACGGGAGTTCACGATATCCTTGACCGGGCTGACCTGTTCATCCTCAGTCGAGACATAAATATTGGCGGTCGGGCCATAAAAGGTGCAGTGAGTCAGGTTGATCACGCTTGGCATAGGATCGTGCCCTCCGCTGTTAACCTCGATCAGCCATCCGTAGGTGGGATTCGATTTGAAAATGCAGTTGGTGGCGCTGAAAACAACATCACCACCGTTATAGGCATCCGGATTCGGCATGCACAGGTGGAAGGCAGACCCGTAGTTGAAATCCTTGAAACAGCGGTTCATCGAGATGTTGGCTCCGACTCCTTCGAGTGGCTGGCGGAGTGCAGGATTTGGATTGCTGATCTCCGCATCCGGATCAAAACCGAATGCAAGCAGATTGCAGTGGTCGAAATTCACATATCCTTCAGTGATCCGCCCGAAGTCGGCAATGAAAGAGGTATCATCGAGTGTCATGTTCCTGAAGGTCAGGGTTCCACCGGTGTACAACCGGAAAAGGATATCGCCGATATGATTCATGGTGCAGCCATCAAAAGTGACATCGCTGGCATCCGAGGTGGTCAGGCTGGCATTGATATTCCTGATGATGCAGTCCTTGTAAGTTCCTTTATGGGTAACCATCAGCACATTCCCGTCTCCCGGTGCGGCGGCATCCCCATCCAGGGTGCAGCCTTCCATCATGACCGTATCCATCGAATGGACCGCAAACAGGTTGGCCGATCCGGTTCTTCCCGACAGAACGGAATTCTTTACAGTCAATGTCGAGGGAACAGTGCGGCTTGGGTCGGCAAACCAGATGAAAGCGCCCTGGGCGGTCTGGCCAGTCCAGCTGGAATTCTCAATGTTCACTGTTCCGGTGAAGCTGTGCGGAGCAGCCGATCCATCTCCATTCACGGAAATTATGTTGACCATTCCGCTTCCATTGGTGAAGGTCGAATTCTGTATCGTGACTGAGACAGGCGAGGTCAATGGGCCTTCAAAAGCACAGTCCACCACTGTGGCGGCATTCCGCGCATAGGTGCAATAATTCAGATTCAGTGTCCCGCACAGCATCCGTACCGGCAGCACGGTCGAGGGAATTTCGAAATCGACCGGATTGCCGGCTGAACCACTGATTGTGACAGTGGGTCCAACCGATGCGCCCCCATAGATATGAAAAGCGATATCCCCGCAGGAACCGGTAAATTTGGGATTATTGAAAGTGAAGATCACTCCATCCGCATTGCTGCTGAACATGCGGGCTGTGCCGCTCTCAAAAGAGCAGTTGTTGAAGGTGATGGCAGTTCCCGGGGGAGGCGCGGTCAGCTCACCCATTCCACGGATGACTGCAATGCCCGGGCTGAGAGAGTCAGGCCCGGGGGCGAAAATGCAGTTGTTGAAGGTCACCGGACCATACGGAAGAACATTCGGCTCGCCGACAGTTTTTGTCGGGACATAGATAATTCCTGCACCATCCGCAGTCATGTTACAGTCAGTGAAGACAATGCTGCCGCCGGGCTGTGGCGTGGCCCTCACATAGCCATCGAGATCCGCATTGAGAGGATCCCGTCCGGAGAAATCGACCCGGGTCAGAGTATGGTTTCCGCCGTTGTAGAATTCCATCAGAGCGCCGCCTGAGGTGATGTCCTTGTCGAGGATAACATTTTCCAGAATGCAGTTATGGGTGTCGGCGGGGTTGGTTCCCAAATCGATACTGGCATCAGGGTTGCCCGCTTCTGCCTGGCGGACTGTTATTTTCGAGCCTGGATTGGCTCCTTTCAGGGTGAGAGTCCCATTCCCGGATGCGGGCTGGTAACGAATCACGGGTCCACCCTCCGCGGAGCGCTGGATGACCGGGGCAGTGCCATTTGCATTGGTAATAGTCAGGGTATTGATGGAAGGGTTGATTGGCTTAGGCAGGTTTTCATCATAAAGTCCGCTGTCTGTAATCTGAATGACATCGTTATCGCCAGCAGCTACAAGCGCTGCTGCGAGCGAAGTGTAAGGGCCGCTCGACTGGTTGACGACCAGGGTTGCTGCCTCTGAACTGGCCAAAAAACACAACATTAGAACGAATAATTCCACTAATCTGTATCGATAAATTGCCTTTGTCATCGCGTCCTCCCGGGAGATTATTTGTAGAATCAGTTCAAAATAAACCGATTAATGCCCCATAATATGGGCCAATCCAGGGCTTGTCAATTTCACCGGGGGATGAAGCGGGATATCCGGTCTGTTGCCGCTTTTATTTTAACCCGGAAGAGGCGCAGCCTTTCCTGGACTGGCCTGCTAGCCAAGAAAGGAGGCTTTGCCAAGATGAAAAAGGAAAAAGGCGGGATCGAAAAAATCTCTCCGAAATCGATTTGAGAAGTGATGAGATATGGGCAGCCTGAGCATTGATCGCGAGCAACGGTACAAAACCATCCAGCTGGTGGTTCAACGGCTGGGGCTGACCGCAGAGCACACGGTGCTGGATGTCGGCGGGGGAACTGGCGCCTTGCCGTCCTATATCCCCACACCGAATTTCTGGTCCTGTGACCTGCGGGGAGGCGGCCCCCGCCATATCGCCTGCTCGATGGACAGGCTGGCGGTGCGCGAGGCCGCCTTCGATCTGGTTTTGCAGGCTGATTCCCTCGAACATATTCCCCCGGAAAGGCACCGCCAGACACTGGATGAGTTGCTGAAGGTTTTTCGAAAGTGGCTGATCTGGATCGGGCCGGTGCAGTCGGATCTGACAGTCCAGGCGGAGGAGGACCTCTGCCGGACACATCGCGAACTGTTCGCCGGGAGGGAGATGAACTGGCTGATCGAACATCGTCGGCATGGGCTGCCGGATCCCGAGATGGTGGTTCTGGCTCTCAGCCGTGGATGCCAGGACTGGATGTGCTGGCGGAGTTGCCGGCTGGAGGACTGGTGGCTCTGGAAACAGCTGGAGCTCGCGCTGGATGCCGGGATATTTCGCCCGGGAGTGGAAGCAGTGCTGAACAACTGGTATCTGCAGGAAGGGTGGAAACGGGATTTCCGGCTGGAGAGCGGGGTTCCGGCCTACCGCATGGTTTTTGTCGGGTGCCGGGATGGAAAACTGCCGCGAATCCTGATGGATCGTCCGGGGAAGGAGGATCCCTTCGAGGCGTGGCGTTCGCGCCTGCCGCTTGTGAGGGAGTGGCTCGCCAACTCGGAAATGAACCGGGATGGATTCCCGCTCGAATCGCCCGCAGCGGCGCAGCTGGCCAGGCTGGCGGAGGTCCTGGGGCAGCAGGCTCGTCCGGGCAGTTTGTGGCGGCGCTGGATTGGGGGGTTGAGATGCCGCGTGCCTGGCTGGTGGGACAGAATGAGGCGGCATTGATGGGGGGAGGGGTGGTATGACCGCGCCCCGAGCTGGTATGGCTTTCCATTTCGTGAATCTTTTCCCGAGGCCACTTTGCGGATCGATCCGCAGGGGTCGGGGGGGGATTCTGCACCTGCTTGTGGCCAGTCCGCTGGCGGTGCACCGGGGGAGCCAGTGGATCGATCTTTCGCTGCAGAAGGAGAGGGGCTGCCAGGGGAGGCACCGAAGGCACGTTACCATCTGGCCCCATCGAGTGAGGAGTGCCCCTGGAATGTGGTGTCCTGTGCGCTGGAGGGGGTCAAAGCCGGGGACCCTCCATTGATTTTGAGGATTGAATGTGAGCCTGGCGGCATGGGGATTTGGAGGCGGTGGCGGATTTCCGGCGTGTGGGAATTGTATTTGGCGGGCTGATTTTCCGGGAGTGTTAAAAAGGGGGGGCTGGGGGATCGGATGTTGTCTGGGCATGGATCTGCGGATTCAACTGATTTGTCCGATTTCCAAGTGATTTCCTGATTGAAGCAGGCATGGTAAAATCACAGGAAATCCTGGGAGGCATGGCAGTTGACCTATCACGGAATCGATATTCCCCGGAAAGATCTGCCGGAGTTCTGCCAGCGCCACCATATACGCCGAATATCGCTGTTCGGTTCTATTCTGCGTGATGATTTATGGCCTGAAAGTGATGTCGATTTCCTTGTGGAGATCGAGCTGTCGGAGTTGATCGGGCGGAAAGAGGATTTACGGACGGCAAAGGAATTGAGCCGTTATTTCCGTGAGGAGGTATTAACTGAAGCCGAGAGGTTGTATGACACGGTGTGATAATTCGGTGGAGACAACCTGGCCTATTTCTAACTTCACCCTCACCTTAGGAGGCATTTTATTGGTAGATATTCAGAAATAATGGATTGCCTTAGAAAGATGTTTTTGTTTTTTTATTGAATGGCGAGAAGCCCTGAGGCTCAATAATGAGGGATGAAAATGGAATGAGGGCAAGACAGAAGACATGGAATCGAAGTGAATTGTTGGTTGTTTTTCGGCTCTATTGCCGGACTCCTTTCGGCCGCCTGCATCACCGTAATCCTGAAATAATTGAATTGGCACGCTTGATTGGACGAACCCCCAGTGCAGTTTCCATGAAAGCCTGCAATTTCGCGAGCCTCGACCCTCAACTCAAGCTCGAAACATCAGCGCCCTAGGAAATGTCAGTAAGGCAGATAGTACTTTGTGGGAAGACTTTATGTTTGATTCGGAAAGTATTGCCCATGATGCTGAAGCAGAATATTCCGCTTTAACTGGCAAAGAGGCTGAGGATTATACGCCTGAGTTTGGTGGCATCTTATCGGTTGGAGGTGACCCTGCATCACCGGATATCCCCCGAATTTCCGATGTACCGTCAGGGGCAACTGAAAAAGATGCCCTTGTCAAAGTTCGCCGTGTCCAATCCTTTTTTCGCACATCGGTTTTGATTTCTTATGATTACCGCTGTGCTCTGACTGGCCTTTCAATTCCTGAATTGCTCAATGCAAGTCATATCATCCCATGGAGTGTCGATGAGAAACGTCGTGCTGATCCACGGAATGGGATATGCCTTAATGCGCTTCACGACCGAGCATTCGATCGTGGATTGATTTCATTTGATGAGAATTTGTGTGTGGTGGTTTCATCGCAAATCAAAAGTACTGAGGTTTGTGCAATCCATCGCGATCAATTGCTCGGTCTTGCAGGCAAACCTCTACATTTGCCTGACCGCTTTCAACCAGAGGATGACGCATTGGAGTACCACAGAAACAATATTTTCCGCCCCTAATGAAAACCCCTTCCCGCGCACCAGCACCCGGGAACTCACAAGGAGGACCGATCATGCCAGCCTTAAAAATTGGATTCGCAGGCGTCGGCTTCATGGGCCAACTCGCCCATCTGAAAAACTACATAGCCCTGCCGGACTGCGAAGTGGCCGCCATCGCCGAACCACGCCCCCGCCTTCGCCAGCGGGTGGCCGCCCGCTACGAAATCCCACAGGCCTTCGAAAACCACCTCGAAATGCTGGAACACTGCCCCCTCGATGGCATTGTCGCTTCTCAACCCTACACACGGCATTCCATCCTGATCCCCGATATCCTGGCCCGTAAAATCCCTGTCTTTACCGAGAAGCCGGTTGCCCTTTCGGTCGAGTCGGGAGAAAGACTGGCGCGCCTTTCCGAGGAAAACCAGACCCTTCACATGGTCGGATACCACAAGCGTTCCGATCCGGCGATGGAATACGCCCGTGAGGTGATCCGTGACTGGAAAGCGAGCGGGGACTATGGGGCGATGCGCCTGGTGCGTGCCACCATGCCGCCGGGAGACTGGGTGGCCGGTGGCAGCCAGGGGCACATCGATACCGGCGAGGCTCCCCCCGCCGGGGAGAACGAAGCGCCTCCCGCTGGCATGGACCAGGATACTTTCGAGGAATACAACTCCTTCGTTAATTATTACATCCACCAGGTCAATGCCCTGCGTTTTCTGCTGGATGAACCCTACGATGTGACCCATGCCACCCGCTCCGGGGCGCTTCTGGTGGGAGAAAGCAGCAGTGGTGTGACCGCCACGCTGGAGATGGCGCCTTTCAACACCCGCCAGGGGTGGTTTGAGACCTTCCTGGTGGGCTTCGAGCATGGATCGATTTTCATCGAACTCCCCGCCCCTCTGGCGCTTCACCAGCCCGGGAAGGTGACTCTGCTGCGCGACTCCGGGAAGATGCCCTGCCCCCAGTTCGAATCCCCGGTTCTGCCTCCGCGCCATGCCATGCTCAATCAGGCGATGAATTTTCTTGCCGCCATACGCGGGGAGAAGCCCGCCCCCTGTTCAGCCATGGAGGCGGTTGAGGACCTCCGGGTGGCTCGCGATTACATCCGCCTCAAGCGGGGATGACAGGCCGGTTCAATATTTTGGCACAGAGGGATCGACCTGGTCCGACCAAGCATGGATCCCCCCGGCAAGATTCACCATATTTTTGAAGCCCAGAGACTCCAGAAACTGACAGGCCTGCATGCTGCGGCCCCCCAGCTTGCAGTGAACCACAATTTCCTTGTCCTCGAGGCCTTTGAGTTCTCCGAGACGGGATTGGATCACAGAGAGCGGAATCAGGCGTGCGGTGGGGATGCTGGCAATGTTGAATTCATTCGGCTCACGGACATCCAGGAGCAGAAAATCCTCATCGGCATCCATCTTTTTTTTCAGATCGGCAGCGGTGATTTGAGTGACCATGGTTTTGGGGATCAGATAAGCGCCTTTCAACAGGATTCAGTTTTAATGACCAAACGTGTCATTCAGGTGGCTGGTTACGGATGTAATGATCATCTGGACCACATGCCAGTCGAGGCGCAGGACATGGGCCACACGCCGTGAATCGAGCTCAAGCTGCGTGGCGGCACTGCCATCCTGAGACAGCTCGAAATCGCCTTCATCGAGGAGTTTGCAGTAGGTCTGCCAGACATCCTTGACCACACGTTCGTCTTTTCCAGCCAGGGAGGCGACCTGAGCGAAATCAATGGGAATCAGGTCGGTCTCGCTGATTTGAGGTTCGATGGGAAGCGGCCCGGGAGCACCATCGGCAGGGATCGGCTTTTCCCGATTCCAGCGCGCAAGCCGTTCGGCACGGCGCTGGGCGAGTCTTGTTTCCCCAATCTGGGCAATGCCGGGTGGCACCGGGATCTGGCTGAAGAGCCGGGTGCGCAGCGAGACATAGCTCATCGGGCGGACATACAGGCTCAATGCCCGCGAATGTTCCTGAAGATC
Source organism: Candidatus Hinthialibacteria bacterium OLB16 (assembly GCA_001567115.1). Taxonomy (GTDB): domain Bacteria; phylum Hinthialibacterota; class Hinthialibacteria; order OLB16; family OLB16; genus OLB16. Next base: position 10,538 of record LMZT01000075.1, read on the forward strand.
CTTCCAGAACTGATTGAGCCGTTCCAGACCGGGCGAATCGATGTATTCACATTCATACAGATTAAGGATGACCGCCTCATGCTGGTTGTCGATCAGGCGGGCCAATACCGGTTCAACCGCAGACAGAGTCGTGGCATCCAGGGTCCCGATCAGGGTCACCAGGAGGTGGTCATCCAGACGATGCAATTCGGCCTTGATTTCACCCATCGGTGATATCCATCACCTTATGATAGGAAAAAGTCCGGGGGAGTCACAGCCTCTCGAAACCCCAGATAAATTGCTGTGGAAGTATTCAAGCACGGAGGAGTTACTTGACACGCCTGACAGAACCGGTTGAGGATCCCCCAGCCCTTTCCGGATCAGTCAAGGGCTGATCTGTCTCACACTGGAGGCCCGCACGGTTGATCGCAAACTTGCTCAATAAAATTTCCCGAAGGATCCGGAACTCATCCCTGTACACCCGATTTTTTTTCACCAGAAGCAGCGGGATGAACTCCATGATTTCTGGCGAAGTCCAACCGATGGAAACCAGCCGGAGATGTACATCGCCGATGATGAGCGATTGAGGAAAAGAAGCGATTTGCTTGTTCAACTCCTGGGGGCCGAAGCGGACCGATCTTTAAGAATCCTCGAAGTCGGCTGCAATGCCGGCCGGAACCTGAAACACCTCTTCGACAATGGGTTCCATCAGATCGAGGCGATCGAGATCAGCGAGAATGCGGTCGCTCTCTTTCGTGAACGGTTTCCGGAGGTCGCTTCACAGGTAAAGATTCATGTGAGTCCAGTTGAAGAAATTGTCAGGACCTTTGCCGATAATTCGTTCGATGTTGTCTTTACCATGGCGGTTCTGGAACACATCCACACCGACAGCGCCTGGATATTCGATGAACTGGCCCGGATTGCCAAAACAACTCTGATCACCATCGAGGATGAAAAGGGGATCTCCTGGAGGCATTTTCCACGCAACTACAGGGAAATCTTCGAGCCATGCGGGCTGGTTCAGGTCCATGAGATTCAGTGTGAGGATGCAGTGCATGGTTTGGGGAACCAGTTCTTCGCACGGGTCTTCAAGAAGGGCTGAAGCTTGAATCTGGCTCCTTTTTGAAGAGGCAGCTTCGGTTCGGTGCCTTGCCGCCACTGAGTGAAATCGTTACATTTCCCGTGTCTGGATGGGCTGTGAATACCGGAAGACTGTTGACGAATCCCTGGCTGCCCGGGATGAAGGGGAGATTCCAATTTGTTCCGAAGGTTCTTTTTTGTCTGGCTCAGTTTTTTTATCTGCTGCGCGATAGCCGGTCAAGGAATCCTCCTGATCCACCGTTGGCGCGCCGCCAGCCTGCTTGAAGAATCCAAACTCCAGGCCCTGACAGGGGCCTGCATGCTGGACTTCGCCGACCAGCAACAGCTCAACATCCCTCCCACTCAGTGGAACTGGAACGAATTGGTGCGCAACTGGCACCAGGGGTCCTCAGTTCCACAAGGTTTCGCTCTGGTTGACAGTGTCAGTGGCATGATTGCCTATACCACCGGCGAATTTTCGCGCAACTGGAATGCCATTGTGCATGATCCGGGAGACCGGAATGTGCACTGGGTGGATCTGGACACCGGAGAGCGCTTCTGGACACTGATCCCGGCTCCGGAGACCGACCCGCAATACCGCTTCTGGGTCGCGCTCCACCCCATTCAGACCTTTATGGGATTCCTGCATGAGATGCGCTGGTTCCTGGGAGGCGAATTTCTCGCGCTGATTGTGATCTTCGTCATTTTTTACTGCTGGATCGGTTCGCCGACTCATGCCCTCAATCCGATGGTGAGCGCACTCCAGAAATCCCTTGAAAGCGCTGAAACCATCCCCACAATCCCTTTTCATGATCTTCCTGGAGAGTTCATGCCTCTGGCGCGCACCCTGGCATTAATCCTGGAAACCCGCCAGCAGGACCACCTCAAAAAGACCGAGTTGAGCAGCCAGATCGACAACTTCTCCGATCACAAAACCAATTACACAGCGATCATCCAGCAGCTGCAGTCACGACGGGATGATGACCAGACAATGCAGGAACGGCTTCAGTCCACACTTCTCGAAGCGAACCGTGAGCCAGCTATGGTCCTCGACCGAACCCGCCGGATTCTGGCGATGAACGAACCCGCCCGCCGGATTCTCGGATTGGGCGGGCAGACCGGGTTTTCCCTGCGCCACAGCGAGCTGGATTCCATTCTCGATGCCGAACTGGCAGCAGGATCCCGTACCGCGATTCACCGCCTGACAACTAAGGATCTGTTCCTGGGACGCACCCAGGTGTGGCGGGTCAAGATCCACATCCTCCATGACTGGCGGGATGAAACACAAGTTCAGCTGATCATTATTTACCTGACTCAGGAGCAATCCGAGCCTTCCCATGCGCCAAAAAATTCAAAGGATCTTTTTTTCCTCTTCAGCGAGGCGCTGCACCAGTCCTGGACTCAATCGGTCAAAGGAACCATTCCTCTGGAACAGGAGGAAAAAGAGGCCGCGGAAAACCTGATTCGATTTTTGATGAATTACCAGCCCGCCACTGAGCCACTCGGCCAGGTGATTCCCCTTTTCCGGATTGTCTCGGACGATCTGGATGCGCTCGAAGAACAGCATCTGCTGGCAGGCGGCTCCCGCCAGGCATGGACCTTGTTCCTGGCCTGGTTCGAAATTCTTCTCTCAAAGATGCTCGGTTTTCGGATACAGCCTCGTCTGAAAGGGTTTGGCGAAGGAGTTTTGAGCATCGAGTGGAGCTGCACACACCCCTTCCCTTTCAATGACTGGCTGTTAACCGGCAATGATCCCTCACGAGTCTTCCGGCGTGAACTTCTGCAGCAGTCATTGGAACGCCTGGGAGCCAAGCTGATCTGGCATCCTTCCACCCCGATGCGCATGAGCCTCGAAATTGCTCTCAAGCGGTCTGTGTAACCCCGTACAGCCAGAGGCTACTGGTTCCAGTTTCCAGTCGAGTGAAGAACCAGGCTATTGCCACAGCGCTCATCAATCTCCAGGGGGAATGTCTAAGTTAAATGAATTCAACCGACAACTCAAACAACCGTCTTTCCCGCGAAAGCGGGAATCTACGCTGGCGAGATCCGCTTCACCTCTTACCGAAGGACCTTCTCGAAATTCTGAGGACTTGCCGCCCCTCCTGTGGATTCCCATTTACATGGGAATGACACGGACCCGGAAGGCTTTAGCGCTACGGCGCTACTCTTTCCAGGTGATTCCTTCCAGCTTGAGAAGGTAACGTTTCCAGTCAAGTCCGCCGCCGAAGCCGCCCAAGCCTTTTCCAGTCGGAAGCACCCGATGGCAGGGAATCACAACCGGAATCGGGTTCCGCGCCATGGCCTGACCGACTGCACGCGCCCCACGGGGGTTCCCGGTCAATGCAGCCAGCTCCCCATAGCTTCGGGTTTCTCCATAAGGTATCTGGGCGCACTCGAGCAGCACCTTCTTCAGGTAAGGAGGCACCCCATCCAGTATCAAAGGGACCTGGAAGGCAGTTTTCCGCCCTGAGAAATAGCGCTCGAGGCTGGCAAGAAACCGGGTGAATGGCGCCGGGAGGTTCGAATCGGGTTTGCCCTTCATTCCAAAGTCGATCGAGACCAGCCCCCGATCCGACCAGCACACCCCCAGTGGTCCCATCTCTGTCTTGAAACAGGCCCGGCACAGATGATCTGAAACAGACATACATCCCTCCCTCTGAAAAGCCGATGTGTTTCTCCGCCCAGAGAAAGTATAGCCACACACCGCCGGAGAAACAGAGTTCCCCCCACCCCTCACCGTCCAAATGGAGTTCCCTTTTTCACTCTGATCAAACAGGCAGTTGGACCCAATCTCCCACGAGCTGGATGCGGCAGGACACAGGGGCGGATCCACCCAGCCTCTGGCTGAGGCTGTCCGGCTGGCATCCGCCGGCATCCAGCAGAATCTCGCCCGCCTCGATGAAGCGGCGCCCCTCCTCATCCACCAGGGCCAGCCACCGGGGATCCAGGCTGAAAGTCACTGTCCGGGTTTCACCCGGGTTGAGGTGGATGCGCTCGAATGCGGCCAGCTGGCGGATCGGGGTTTTGACCGATGGAGAAACATGGGTGAGGTAGACCTGCACCACCTCATCACCCGCGATCTCTCCGATATTCGCCAGATCCACAGCCACCTCAACTTTCTCGCCTGTGGAATAAGCAGTCTTTGCGGGGCGGATCGATCGGTACTCGAAGCGGGTATAGCTCAAGCCAAACCCAAAGGGATAAACTGGATTGCCTCGGAAATAACGATAGGTACGGCCCTCCATTGTGTAATCTTCAAATGGAGGGAGATCCTCGACACTCCTGTAGAATGTAACCGGCAGCCTCCCGGCTGGATTCGACTCTCCAAACAGCACCTGCGCCAGGGCGGTTCCTCCTTCCTGGCCGGGATAAAACTGCAGAAGGATCGCCGGGAGATTCTCCTGCGCCCAGGAGAGGTCGACAGCGCTTCCAGTCATGATCAGCAGAACCACCGGCTTGCCTGTTGCAGCCAGAGTTTCCAGCAGGCTGACCTGGACCTGAGCCAGTGAAAGCCCGGCACGGTCTCCTTCAAGGTCCGCCAGGGCCGCTGAACCCTGCTCCCCCTCGATCTCCGCCGAAAGCCCCATACAAGCGATGACCACATCGGCCCGTTCCGCCGCCAGCACCGCTTCAGTTCTCGCCCGCAGGGGATCGGGCATGTCCGGAAGAATGTTCTCGCCATCCCCGACCAGGTCACAGCCCTGGGCATACAGGACCCTGGTGGCCGGAGAGACCGCATTTCGAATCCCCTCCAGCGGTGTCACTGCATGGGAGGGGGTTCCATTGTAATTGCCCAGCAGAACAGTGCGGTTGTCCGCATTCGGCCCGATGACCGCAATGCAGGAGAGATCCTTCCGCAGTGGAAGCAGCTGGTTTTCATTCTTCAGCAGAATGACCGACTCCAGCGCCGCCTTCAGGCTCAACTCACGATGATCGGGGCAATCGAGAACCTCATAGGGAATCGATGCATAACGGACCTTCTCCGGGGGATCAAACTGCCCCAGCCGGAAACGGGTCGTGAGGAGCCTTTCCACCGCCTGGTCGATTTCACTCTCGGAGATCAGACCCTGCTCAACCGCATCGGTCAGAAATCCAAAGGCACAGCCGCAGTTCAGGTTGCATCCCCCGCGAACCGCATAAGCGGCCGATTCGGTTTCATTCCGGGTCAGGCCATGCCCTTCATTGATATCCCGGATTGCCCAGCAATCAGAAACCACAGTTCCCTGGAATGCCCATTTCCCCCGCAGCAGCTCCCCAACCAGCAGGGGGCTGGCGCAGCACACCTCTCCATTGATTCGATTGTATGCGGTCAGCACCAGTTCCACTCCGGCTTCAACCACCAGATCCCGAAAGGCCGGCAGATAGGTTTCAAAGAGGTCCTTTTTCGACACCACCGCATTGAAGGAATGCCGCAGGGACTCCGGCCCGCTGTGGACTGCATAATGTTTGGCGGTCGCAGCCACTTTGAGGTGAACCGGATCGGCCCCCTGCAGTCCGCGAACAAAGGCGACTCCGATCCGGCTGGTCAGGCAGGGGCACTCACCATAGGTCTCCTGCCCGCGCCCCCAGCGGGGATCCCGGAAGATGTTGATGTTGGGTGTGAAAAAGGTCAGACCGGTGTAAATGCCGCGTTCGCCATGGGATGCATGGGCATGATGCTTGGCGCGTGCCTCATCTGAAATCACCGCAGCGATCCGTCCGGCCAGTCCCGTATTAAATGCAGCAGCCATGCCGAGAGCCTGCGGAAAGACAGTGGCGATACCGGCTCGCGCCACTCCATGCAGGCACTCATTCCACCAGTTGTAAGCCGGAATTCCGAGGCGCTCGATGGCAGCGGAATCATGCTTCATGAGGCTGACTTTTTCCGGCAGGGTCAGATGGGAAATCAGGTCACGGACCCGTGCGGCAATCGGCTGGCCGGGATCCTGAAACGGGAATGAAGGCGGCATGGGAAACCTCGCAATTCGATTGATTTGTCCGGATGGAGGGGGAGCACCCCTTGTTCTTACAGCAAGGCTATGGTACAACATCCGAGCATATCCGGGCGATCCCATCGGGATTGCCGGGATATTTATTTGTGTGACCCATTCCGCGGTAGCTCAACCGGTAGAGCGGGTGGCTGTTAACCACTAGGTCGTAGGTTCGAATCCTACCCGCGGAGCCAAAATTCAATCCGCCGATTTCGGCGGTGCTTAGTTAACGCAAGACCCCGTGGGGTGATCCCCTCGGGGTTTTGTCGTTTCAGGCGGGCCAGGGCCAGGCTCTCAAAGCCTTTGGATGGCACCACCTCCCCGTTCACGATTGGCCAGGCCCGCTCAAGCGCAGCTGTGAGGCAATCCGGCCCGTTAATCGTCAAGCGCCGATATTCGCCTCTTGAATCGTAGTGTGAGAGGGTCCACTTTTCTGTGCTTGCCTCTCGAGGGCTGAACCTGCGCGGGTGGACGGCATAAAACCGCCCGTTCTTCTCGCGGATAGAAATTCGTTCCATTTGTGATAAATCACCGGGACCGGCCTGCACCACTCGCGCGGTCGTGAGGTCAGTCGCCATCTTGCTCCAATTGCCCGAGCGTCGATGATGCTGAACACCTTGTAGCCCTCGGCCAGCGCGCTCAAGGTCGGGAACGCCATGCAAACGCTCGTCAGCGTCCCGGCGATGAGCAACGTCTTGTGTCCGGTCTCTTGATCGCCTGCACCCACACCGGATTGTCACAGGCGTTAATCTGGCCTGTGCGCGCGATGTAAACCGCGTCCGGGTTGTGCTGGTGAATCTCTGGTATCAGCGGCCTGTTGGGTCAGGACGGCGCCGTCCGCTCTTGCGCGGTCCTTCTGGCCATCGGCGTCCGGACCGACGGACTTTTTCATAGCGGGCATCCAGGACGAGATAGGGTGTTTCATCGAGAGGACGGTTGCGCCAGGCGTGGAGTTCCTGATCGAGTTGAGCAATGGCGCGTGAGACCTGAGTGCTGGTGATGTGGGTGCCACAGAGTTCTTCGAGGATATTGGTGACTTTGCGAGTGGAGACGCCTTGCAGGTACATTTCAGCGACAGCCAGAGTCAGGGCACGTTCGGAGCGGACCCCTTTTTCCAGGGCAGAGGGATAGAAATCGACCTCACCCCGGACTTGGGGGACAGCGAATTCGATGGTCCCCAGACGGGTGTTGAGGGATTTGGGTTTAAAGCCGTTGGCATGGCCTTTCCGTTCGGGAGTCCGCTGGTAGGGCTGGGCTGAAAGGGCTTGAGAACGTTCGGCTTGCATGGCGTGATTGAGGAGGATGCGGAAGGCTTCGGCGAGAGCCTCGGGTCCCGTGCTCGGTTAACAGCTGGATTGCCTCCTCGAAAGCGTTAAAGTTGGTGTTGGGGTGGGTCATGTTCAGATCTCCTTTTTCGTGTTTGATCGCACAAAAAAGAGAATCGACGTGATCCTCCCCGATCTGAAGATCAGCTGTTCCCCCTGTCCTAGTTACGTTCGCTCCGCTCACTCCACTAGGACAGGGGAAACGATTTTACAGAAAGAATGTTGCACCAACCACAAGAATTCATTATTAGTAGTACTGAGGAAAATAAACTTAACAATAAAGTGGTAAAAAGATATTATCTTAAAAGTGAGAAAATCAATAAACTCGATATTAAATTTGATGGGAAAAATGAAATATCATATGTATATGATATTTCAATTCCGGATGCTGCGAAATATTTAATCTATGACATAACATTATATCACGTGGAGAATTTTGGAAAATCAAATGAATATCCACGTAATTTATCATTTCAAGATCCTGATAATAGGGAAAACTGAGCTACTCGCAAAAAATTAAACCAGGTCCCTGAACCCTCGGGTTGTTTGAGCTACTTTGGGAAAACTGGACCGAGTCAATAAGGTGGATTCCTAAGGCCGAAATTGGGCCTGGGAGGAAGCTTGAATGAGAAGGAAGAG
>LMZT01000076.1 GCA_001567115.1 Candidatus Hinthialibacteria bacterium OLB16
TTTGCCATTTCCCCGGGACCTTTTTCATTACGACCTCCGGCAACACGGTGACTGAAAATGTGGGGGCGATGGTTTTCGAGCTGGAACAGGCCACTTACCTGCTCGGCCTGATGGCGGGAAAAATGACCCGGTCCAAGGTGGTGGGGCTGGTCGGAGGGATGGAGATCCCCTCTGTGGAAAGCACCTTCATCGCATTCGAAGCAGGGGCAAAATCCGGATGCCCGGACTGCCGTGTGCTGCGGACCTATACAGGAAGCTGGGAGGATTCCGCCCTGGCGCGTGAAGCCACACTGGCCCAGATCAGCCAGGGAGCTGACTTCATCTTCCATAATGCCAATGAAGCCGGTCCCGGGGTGTTTCAGGCGGTCAGTGAAAGCCAATCGAAAGGGGTCTATGCCTTCGGCTCGAATAAAAATCAGAACGATGAAGCACCGGATGTCATCCTGGCCAGTGCGGTGATCGATCTGCCCGCGGCATTTGTGCAGATCGCCGAACAGGTCTATAACAAGACCTATAAAGCGGGAGTGACCCGTTTTGGACTGAGGTCGGGTGTCATCTCGATGGTGGTGAATCCGAAACTGCAATCGAAAATTCCTGCGGATGCCGCCCACCTGATCGAAGAAACCAAGTCCAAAATCATGAATGGAAGCCTTGAAGTCCCACGAGGCAATTTCTGAATGGAATCCGGCAGATGATCTCGACTCCGATTCCTGCCGCGATGCTGGATGAGGCACTGAAGTCCGCAGTCAATCGAGGAGCGGTTGCGGGTGCCGAGGCGCTTGTCCTGGTTGAAGATCAGGCAGTTTACCATGGGAGCGCAGGTTTTCTGAGGAAGATTCCGAAAGAGATTCCTCTCAAAGCGGGATGCTGGTTCGATCTGGCCTCCCTCACCAAGGTGGTGTGCACCACAACAGCCATTATGCTTCTGGCGGACCGAGGCCTGGTTCGCATCGATGCGCCCGCCTGGAGCTATATCCCGGAGTTTGGCTGCCGGGGCAAGGAAAGAGTCACCCTGCGGCACCTTCTGACTCATACTTCCGGCCTGGTCCCATTCAAGCCATTTTTCCGGGACCATCGTGGGAAACAAGACTTCTACAACGTGATTGCCGCCATGGATCTGATGGCGGAGCCGGGAAAAGCGAGGGTATACAGCGACCTGGGTTTCATCATGCTGGGCTGGGTTGTCGAACGTGTCAGTGGGGAATTTCTGGATCGGTTTGCCAGTGAAAATATCTTTCAGCCGCTGGGAATGAGAGACACCTTCTTCAGGCCGCCACTCTCAAAACGCCGCCGGTGCGCAGCAACCGAGGATTGCCCCTTTCGCAAGGGGATCATCCAGGGGGAAGTCCATGATGAAAATGCCTGGCAGATGGGAGGTGTGTCCGGTCATGCGGGCCTGTTCTCCACAGTGGAAGATTTGGCCATCTTCTGCCGGATGATGCTCGCGGAAGGATGTTTCGGTGCCGGCCGGTTGCTGTCCCGGGATGCATTCCGGCAGATGCTCTCCCCTCAGCACATGCCGGATGGGAATCTCCAGGCGCTGGGATGGTGGTTTAAGCGCCGGGAAGGGGAAGCCACTGTTTTTCTCCCATCGGATCATTCATTCGGCCATACAGGCTTCACCGGCACCAGCATCTGGATCGATCCAGTCCAGAAAGCAGCGGTGATCCTGCTGGCGAATGCAATCCACCCGCACCGTGAGACCGCCGATGCGGCTTCCTTGCGCAAACAATTTCACCAGGTGGTGAGCGGCTGGCTCCAGCCGGTTCCTGCTCCAGCATAAGATGGAAAAAGAAATCACCACCTCCCCCGGCATTCGTCTGGATGAACAGTCCCTGGCAGAAGAGCGGCTCTTTCGAACCCGCCAGACACTTGTCCATCGGGCCATTCGCGAGGAACGAGTGGAGGGGCTGCGGGATGCTTACCTGGAGGTCCGCCACAGCGAGGAAGAGATTCGTTGTGAGCGGTTGAAAACATTGAATGAAATCCATCCCGGAAGGTTTTATAAAGACCATGGGAAGGCCATTGGATCGATGGATCCCAGGCGGCGGGCTGTGTACCTGGTGATGATGCTGTTTTCCATGGGAGGGCTGATCTACCTGTTGTTTTTCCGATGAGCTGGGGATCCGGCTGGAAGAGAACCAGGCATAAAAATTCATCCCAGGTGAATCTGGGCTGTGGTAAGATGGTATCCGATACGATTGGAGAAGGATCCGGATCATGACCCCCGCAACGATTCAGGAAAAAGGTTCCGGCTTGCTTCAGGTCTTTCTCGGCCTACTTGCCGGCGGCACAATTACGATGGCCCTTTTCGCCCTGGCATTTTTTATGCCCCACACACCAAGGAGAGCCAGGCGATCCATTCACCGCTTTCCGAAGTTGCCCCTCCCACCCCCATGCTGATTGTGGCTGCCACAGCGACACCCGAAGCCACCTCAGCCCCGACTCCATCACCCACTGCAACTGATTCGACCCCACAAGCTCTGACGGCTCCTGATGTAACAAGCGCGAGTGCTCCCTCAGTTTTCGATCAGGCTGGGCTGCTTCCGCCTCCTCCAATTTCCGAGACGGCCTCTCTTGGAGCCGCCTCACCCACAGAAAACAGTGAGCCTGTGATGGTGATTTCACCGGCTGTGACACCCCCCGCTGAGACCATCCCCACTTCGGAAATTCCCGCGGCATCTGGCGAAACACATGCTCCAACCGGGCCGCAATCCCTTCCTTCCATGCTGACACCCACACCGGCATCCAGTTTTCACCTGGCGGCTCTCAACTCCCGCAAGCGTGCTGAATCAGCCCAGGATTATGCAGATTCGCTGGATGCGGCCCAGAAGGCGCAGAGCCCTTATGAGCAGGGGCTGAACCATTATACCGAGGGAGTTGAATCCCTGGAGAAAGAGCGATTCCGGACTGCGGAACGGCACTTTGTGGATGCAGCCCGGGCCTTCATACTGGCGGCAACATTGTCCTCCCGGGGGAGGCCATCGATCCCCCAGCCAACCCAGCCTTATCATCTGGTGGAGCAGGCCAGATCCCTGGCAGGGCAGGGAAAATATGCTCAGGCGGAAAAGATTTATCAGGAATACCTGGCCATCAATCCTCAGGATGCTGGAGTTTCACTTGAATATGGGGAGATGCTGGTTGAACGGGTTTCATACAATCGCGGGATGAAGGCCCTGGCGCAGACCCTTCAGATTCCCGGCCTGCCGGGTGAGGGGCGTGCACGCATCCATGCCAGGTTTGCGGATGGGTACCGCCGGTCAGGGGATCTTCAGACCGCCATCCGGGAGATTCGGATGGCCCTGCAGGATGATCCTCAAAATCCGACTTATCTTTCGATGCATAACCAGTACCAATATGAGGCCTCCGAGCGTGCAAAGGCCCAGCAGCAGCGCCAGA
>LMZT01000077.1 GCA_001567115.1 Candidatus Hinthialibacteria bacterium OLB16
ATCAGTATCCCTCCGGCTGCCAGAAAGAAACAGCACAACCCCAATGGAAATCCAAGCCGGGAAAGCCCAAGACCGATGAACCCGAGGGCAGCCAGCCCCACACCATAGAGCAGCTCTTTCGATTGGCGGCTGAATGAAACTCCCGCCAGTGGGCTGGCCAGCAGCAGCAGCGCGAAAGCCGGCAGATCCCAGGCATTCGCAGCTACCAGGGATCCATACAGAAGCGAAAAAACCAGAGCGGTAGCCACCTGCTTCCAGGCGCTCACACTCTGCAGGTTCTGCAGCGCTCCCCAGCAGCAACCCAGAAGGGCAGCCTGCAATGGCAATGCCGAGAGGTGGCCATGCAGATCCCCCCACAGGAATGAAAACCAGGGGTATTCGTTTATGGTGCGGTCATTTGGAAGGTTGATGATCCGGCTGGATTCCCAGGGGATGAAACTCTCACCGGCCTTTGGTGGATACAGTCCGATCCAGGGGGCTTTGAGATTGGTGGCGAAGAAAGCGAAATAAACTCCGGCCAGTGCCAAATACCAGCGGCAGCCGAGGTTCCGCAGCAACCCCCACAGCCCCTGAATTGCCAACGCATACACGGTGACTACCATCAGGTTGTAGCCCACATGCGGCAGCACACCCGTCACACGGGTCAGCAGCGCGGCCAGATAATAACCATAGTAGTAGTAGTTGATCGGATAACCGGCCAGCCAGTTATCATTTGGAGGAAACTGGCTGCTGCTCAGGATGCTGTTGACAAAGTTCAGGTCCATGAATTTCTCGGACCCTCCCCCTTTCCACATCCCCTCGATCTCCGGATTGAACGAACGGATCAGGGCCAGTCCGAAAAAGGCGGCCAGATAGATGATTTCCGAGAAAATAATTTCCCTTGGAGAACTGAATATCTCCCTCCAGGTCTTCCAGCGGGTGAGATACAGCGCCAGGGCGGTTATCACCAGAAGCAGCAGACAGAAAGTGATCAATGCCCCACCGAAAGAAGCAACCCCATGCGACAGCAGCCACACCGGATAAGCGAAGAGGACCAGGCCGGTGATGCGCGCCAGGCTGATCCCACGGTCTTTGAGTGCCGGAAACAGCCCGGCAACGATCGGCCAGCCAGCCAGGGCGATCATTTCGAGAAACAGCCACCATCGCAACAGACTCATTTGTTTCTGCCTCCACAAGCATGGGGAAACCGCTGCCCGCCACCCGGAATTCTTCTCCTGCGGGCCGGTGTTGTCAGAACCATCCGCCGAAACCTATATTAAACCAACCCTCTGAGGATAGAAGTGAAAAGAAAACCGGCCTTGCATCATTTTTTCAGTTTTTTCCTGGCTCTGGCCTGGTGTGGACTGCTGTCCCAACCAATATTTGGGCAGGTAACACCCACCGTTCCTCCAACTCCTGCTCCCACCCCGGCGGTTGTGGATCCATTCAAACCGAAACAGGATCAGGTGGCTCAGGAAATCCAGGCTGTCAGCCAGTCGATCAAAACTTTCAGCGCAACCGACACCTCCGAGATCAAGGGGACTCTGGCACGTCGGCTGGAACTGCTTCAGAGAATCGCATTGTCCTACAGCCAGCAGGCCACCGCTCTCCAGGCACGCCAGACCCTGCAGGCCTCCAAGGAGAAGGCTGAGGCTGAAAACAATCAGGGGGTGATCGGCACGACGGCTGATTCCCGCCCCACTTTCCTCGGGCTGGAAAAGATGCGGGATGAGCTTTCCGCGGAAACTGAACGGGGAAAGACTGTCAAAAGCCGTGTCGATGCCCGCCAGAGCTCGCTCGATGATGCACGCAAGGCCTTTGATGAAACCGAAAAAGCACGCCGCCAGTCCCGGGATGCCGCTGAAGGCGCCAAAGACACACCTCAGGCTGTTCTCCTCAATGAAAAACTGTTGACCGCCATCGCGGATAGCCGTTCAGCTTCGGAAACAGTCCGTTTGAGGGACATCGAACTGGGCAATGAGAAACTTGACCAGGAGATCTACCAGATTCGCCTGGCCATCCTCAAGAAAAAAGTGGAGTGGTGGAAGGAACAGGCGCTCTTTACCCGCCAGGATCTCATTGAAGTTGTCACCCAGATCGAGAAGCGGGAGAAGGATCTCCAGGCACGCAAACAGACTGCCGAATCAGAAAAAGCCACTGCCGAATCACGCCTGTCCAAAGCGACCGAAC
>LMZT01000078.1 GCA_001567115.1 Candidatus Hinthialibacteria bacterium OLB16
CTCCCTGCATTGAATAGCCCCTTTACGGCATTCTTCGCACATGCAGCCACCCGGATCATAAAAGGCAATGTCATATTCATCTGCTTCATCGAAATACTGCATCTGATATTGATGAACAATCCTGGCCATGTGGTATGCATCATTGATACGGGAGCAGATTCCAGCATGGTTGGTATACTCGATTGTCGTTGCCCATTCGGGATGCCTCTGGATCATATCGGAAGGTATGTTTGTCGGCGTAAACAGATAAACAGCACGCAATCCACGACGGTGGCTGTAGTCGATGGCATGGCGCAGCATCCTGAATACATGCTCATTTTTGGATTTCCATTCAGTTTGTGTCGTATCAGGATAGATATGCTCGATTTCTGTCCACAGAAAAAAAAGACCAGAATGTCACTCGAGCCAGAACAAGCTGGTCGATAAAAGATTCCCACTCTTGCTCATTCCAGTTGTCGGGTGTTATCGGGCCGGATGACAATCCATATCCGATGTTGATGTAAATGCCACGCTCTTCAGTTTCAGGCTTTTCGACAGTGACATCTTTTTCGAGTGCGATCGCTACTTCCGGCAAGAGGATCAGGGAACGCTGAAGGTGGGCTATGGCGTTTACCAGTCCCTTATCGCCGAGCGATGTCGCAATGATCTGTTTCCGGTCAGGGTAGTGGCGTATGACATATCCCTGCTGTTCTTTCCAGCCTGTCGGGTCGCTGAGCAGTGAATGGATTTCTGATCTCTGGCTATCGGTAAGTTCGCTGAGGTGGTCAAATCTGGCGATGATCAGAGTTGCCTGAGGAGTACTGCTTGCGGCGAGTGTCGCAGGTATGGCCATTGAGAGGTGATCGAGTGCCATACGCTGCGGGGAAGTCATATTACTGGCAATAATATTCATTTTATGGATCGGGATCTGTTTCCATTTAATTCCTTCAGATGAAAAGGGCGCAATATCCGCAGGGGTATCAGTGGCTGGTTGAAAGGTAATGTCGGATAAACGGATCTCAAGAGAAGATCCCTTCCCCGAATTCTCAACCATGGCGCTCAACCAGATTTGTCCATTCCAGCCGATTGGAGCCTCTCTGGACAAATCGATTGTCAGACTTCGTCCAGTCTCTGCATCAGTCTGAACTACATGATCGGGTTGAACACCTTTCCCCCAGGAAGGTATAAAATCAGTGCGTTTATCTGAAAGGCCTTTAAGGTCATAAGCGACACGCTTCAGGTATCCCGAAGGCGTCTTGAAGTCAACCATAAAACCGGCAAAGGAATTATTATCCACAGTCTTGAAAGCACCCTGGGTCGTCACATCGATGATGATCTGGTTCGATACTGTGAGGAATGCGCCCGCAATGCCATACCCCCAATCATCCTGGTCTCCCATCCCTGCAAATAAGTGTAGTTTGTCATCAACCTGTTTATCCTTTGCAATGTTGGCTGGGTTCTGTGGATATGTCGCATATTTGAATTGATGGGCGACCACATCTGCGCAGCTGTTCGCGCAGTCAAACAGGAACAATAGACAAAGATGCAGGATAAATGCCTGATATTTATTGATGTAGTTCATAAGATGCCCCCTAGTCGTTGATTGGCAGCAGGTTGAACAATCGATGGCAGTGTCAGAATGGTGATTTTCTTGATCCTTTTATCAGGAAGCCACGATACTTTTCGAAAAGATACTTGCTGTTCGCTTCAAATGGAGATAAGGTCGCAGAACTTCTGAGAGCATCCCTGAACATTTCGACTGCCGCTGTTAAACAGGAGTTGTCGTCAACACCCACTGAGGATCCAATCACAGAAAGAGCTTTCAACATGGAGGGAATATATTCAAATAATTGCGCTTGCGGAGTGTCCAGCCTGTCGAAAGCCTCAAAGGCAAGATCACTCATTCGAAGGCCGATTTGTTGGTCAGCCCCTTCATAAGTGAATTTGTCCAGCAGCAGGATAGCCTCTGACAATTTTATCGCTCTTTCCGGATCGGCTGTGACCCAGGATGCAAAACGGTTCACAACATGCTCATGGGTTGCCTCAGGATTCCACAGCAGTTGACCCATAAAAAAAGTGCTTGGATATCGTGTCCAAGCTTCAAGACGGTGGCCGAATGCTGAATCGATACCCTTCTCGACTACCCTGTGGCTGACTTCTGAAATCAGAGATAAGTTTGGCATCAGGAATATATATCCATTTTCAGGATTGGTTCCGAAAATGAATGCGGATGTGCGGTACCCGAGTTCCTTTTCGAGGAGAGGGAGAGTTGTATCGTTGTCGGGAGCACCGACCGCGCTGATGGAATTATACTGGTCTGAAAAGTAACTCTTTATATTCAAGGAGAGATCCTTGCGGTAGTCGATTTTCATATTGTGTTCCCAGAGCCAGATAGGCCAGATGTTGAATTCAAATCGTGCAGCAGGATTGAGCTCTTTGAACATCTGTGAGAATTCATTGAATTGCCGGGCTAAAATGGCAGCCTGATTATGACGGCAGCCATTCTTTTCACACCAGCAGCCACCAGGATCATAAAACCAGATCTGAAGTGCATCCGTTTTTGAAAACCATTGCATTTCACTTCGATAGATATCCTTCATCATTTCCCAGGCACCCGGCGCATTCGGACATACCGCAGGAAATCCATGTGCGACATATTCAATCTCAGCATGCATCTCCGGATGCTTTTGCCAGATGTCTGCCGGAAAATAGGTCGGACAGATCATGTAGGTTACATCCAACCCACGGGAATGGGCGTAGTCAATCGCTTCCCTGATATTTTCATGAATCTGGAGGTTTAATGGATTCCTGCTGAACTCAGATCCCGGGTACATCGTATAGATATCATTCCAGATATAAAAATAGAGTCGATTCAGGCGTGCCAGCACCAGCATATCAATGTATTGATGCCATCTCTCGGTGTTCCACTCATGCGGTGTGATATCCTTGAAGTTGTAGCCAATATTCAAGTATTCCCCACGGTCTTCAACTGAAGGAATCTCCTGTATAAATTTGGAAGATGACTCTGAACGCCACTCTGGAAAGTCGAGGTAAACTCTCTCTCCATCTTTCTTCAGCCGCAATTGCAGGTCCGATATTGAATAGACACACCCCAGAGGAGCTGAGCTGGCTGCAATCAGTTCAGTTTCATTGCCACTCGCAGCAAATGAAAGACAGTAGGATTGTCGTTGCAGGCTGTCTGTCTTTTTAAGCAAGCCAGCCTGCATCTGATCTCCATGGTGGGAAGGAAGCAGAGAATAGGCCTGTTCGCCGCAAGCGATTATAATTCGCGCTGATCCTGGTACATGAGTATTTAAGACATTGAAAGTGGACATTCCAAGCCCGCGGACTGCCTGAATAAAATGATTCAGCGCCTGCTGATGAATGCCGTCGACTAC
Source organism: Candidatus Hinthialibacteria bacterium OLB16 (assembly GCA_001567115.1). Classification (GTDB taxonomy): domain Bacteria; phylum Hinthialibacterota; class Hinthialibacteria; order OLB16; family OLB16; genus OLB16. The sequence goes on from LMZT01000078.1 coordinate 3,378, forward strand.
ACCATCAACTTCAAAAGAGGACTCGTCGAGATAAAGCCGAAGTCCAGGTTCTTTTCGTGGAATACCTTCAATCAGGATGGAATCCACCTGAAACATTCCATCGGAATGAGCAGATGGTTCAACTTTCACAGACAATCGATGTCTGCCTGATGAAAAATCGTGTTCTGATTCCTGGAGTAGAATCGATTCGACATCGAGAATGGAATCGACATAGTTGATTGATGAAGAATCAATATGGGGTGAACAGGAAAGAATGGGTTTTCCATCCCAGAAAATGAGACCACGGCTCGCCATGCGCTGATTGCGACGGAACCCCACTGAGAATTGAACATTGAATCGTGAATAATCCGATTTGAGGAAAAGGTCGATTTCATAACTGGATGGATAGGTCCTGCCACTCTGTTGAACGACAATTGCCGCTCGATCGGAATCCATATCAGCACCGCGATCCAACCCTCCCCATGTCCCACCATCACCAAACCAGTTCCCATCACTCAGTGGGAACAGCTCATAAGGAATACTGATTCCTCCGGTTAATGAGGATGAATCCTGTACCGCAATCCGCACTGCATCGACCTGGAAATAATTCCACTGGTTATCAGTTTTGCCAGCTGAAAAACGAAAGGTGTGTGTGCCGCTACTCAGATTGACTGAAGCAGCATCTACAATGACCCGGCATAACTTCAATTCCTCGTGATCACCATAAGCATCGATCGCAGCTAGAAGCGTGCCATTCAGAAATACCTGGCCGGAGTGAGACTGCATGGCATTTGCACGGTAACCGATCTGGAACTCAATCTGTTTTGCCTGAGAAAACCTGTCGTCGATGGTAAAATGATAGTCAATTGCAGCAGGGTAATTCATGTCGTTATTGCCGGAGACAACGATACAGCTGGCATCACCAGCCTGGCCAATATCGATTCCTCCAGCTGTGCAGGCATCACCCGCCCAGTTGGCGCCATCCATTGAAAATATCTGATTGGAATTCTCACCTGGCACACAGGGAATAAAAACCATAGAAATAACGAAAAATATTGGAAGCGAAAGGCAGCGTTCATAATTAGTCATGATTTCATCCGGATCCTGATGGTATGGATCGCATTCTTCCTCAATGGGAGAGAGATGCTGGAATTACGGACTTCAAGTTCAGAGAGCGCCTCTTCGAGGAGATTGACTTCGGTTGCGGACTCGACTGGAAATCCGGTTTTGATCACCACCAGTTTTGATTTTCCATAATACTCGACTACACGAATGAGAAACACTCCAGGTTCAGCTGTCCCGGATACAGAAGTGATCACTGCATTGTCGCAGTTGATATGAAACATGGATTCTTCTTCAGGCAGAAAGCGGCTCCGGCGGATCGGCTTGATGGGAAAGCAGGTTGTCATGGTGCAGGCATATAATGGGCTGTTAAAATCCCATCCTTTTTTTATGAGTTCCCGCTTTTCTCCACCTCCCGAGATGTGGAGTCAGTGAAAAAGAAAACGAATATGGTTTGTTTTGTTCTTTGTGATAAAAAATGGTTCCACAATCCCTCGAAGTACGCAGAAGAATCGGCTCAATTGAATCTTGCTGAATGGCATGTGAAATCTGTCGGGTTGCCAGAGTGACCCCGAAATCGTTGTTTGACAGGTCAATCCATTTCTGAACCCAGCGCTCCCCATGCCCACGAAATGTTCCAGGCATTTCATCGTCCTCCATCCGGACTGCCGCATAGGGGGATTCGTAAGTCGCAGTTGCTCCAATGATCGAGAATGGATAGGAGACCCTTGTTTGGGAATCAGGCTCAGGCTTGTAGTTGATATTGTGAATGAAGTCGAGACGTTCGAGTTGGGCATACAGAATAATGTCCTGGGTAAACGAACTTTTTCGAAGATTGCCGGAAAGCCTCAGTAAAGAGCGCACTGGTCCACTTTCGACAACCTCCGCTTTAAAGATATCACTGTTCCATTTCTTTCCCGTATAGTTGTCGTCAATCGCCCAGGGAGGCGCCTCGGTATTATCCATTTTGTCTTCGACCTGGAATATTTCATTGAATGAAAAGGCTGATTTCCTGGAAAGCTCAATTTCATTCCATTTGATGGATGTAATCTTGTTTTTGCGCAGGCGGATGTCGAAGAACCGGTTGCGTAAACGTGTTGTTGAAATGGTTAAATCCGATTTTGTTTTGTCCGGGGATTCTGAACAGGACATGTAATAAGTCGAATATCCAAGCGGCGGAACATCGACTGCAACAAAGAGAAGATAGAGTCTTGACCAGCCATATTTGAACGCTCTCCTCTTTGCGAATGATCTGGCAGGGAATCTTCCGGCCGGATGGATGAGTCAGGCGGACACTTTTAACACCGGCAGCCGGGACCTCAACATAGACCTCCACAACATCACTCCGTGTCCAGCTGTTGCTGTTGAAAACGACAATCGGATATGAATCTCGTGGTTGAGATCTAAAGTCGATATTGACTGTAAATGACATCGCTGCTTCCTGGAGGATGGATTCTCCTTCGAGCCGTGCATGAAGAGCATCTTTATACCGCTCGAGGTCATTGATTTCCCCTCGCCGACCACCGGTGTTATGGTCATGGGGAAGCGCCAGCTGATCTTTGGCTCGATCGATACGTTGGTGTTGGGATCGTCCGATATGACGCGCCTGCTGAAAGGCTGACCACTTCGATGCGGCAGCGAGAGAGTTCTCAGCGGCACGCAGTTCCTGTGCTGATTCGGTATAAAGGGCAGGGAGCGCAAAGAAGGCATAAGGCGCCTCTCCCTGATAGATTGGAAGCTTTTCATTTTCAACATGCCGGAAGAAATCGGAGATGGTGCCGATGCGAATCGGATCCCCTGGATATTTCTCATTCCACTGGCGTATGCGGTCGATCATCAATGGATCAGATGGCTGGAGATCCGATTCGCAGCCCATCAGAATCGGCTGGTCTGTTGACGGCCAGAAGCTGCGGCTCTTAAGAATCTCGGGTGGGAGTTTATCGAAAGTCTCCTGCATGTCGCTGACAGCGACAAATCTCAGCCACCCCCATCCATAACCTTCCCAGGAACAGGGCTTATCCAGCGCAGTATGCTGGTGGCAACAGGCAGTGACAATTGAACCATCCGGTGCACGCCAGCGATGCAGCGGCACGGGCGGGTGGTACCTCGAGTAGGCAAAGTTGGAGATCCCGCAGCCAAGCAAAAACTGGGGGATTTGAATGATGTGTCCCGGCAGGTCCGTATGCTGTGCTGTGACCGGATCGACACCAAAGGTCTCCCGGATCCATCTTTTCCCTTGGACCAGCTGATGAATCACCATTTCGCCATCCATAAAGTGTTCGATAAATCCGGACATGGATGGGCAGATCTCGATCTTTCCCTTCTTAACAAGCCTTTTTAAGCGGGGAAAATATTCGGGGTAAACCTCGAGAAAATGTTTCGCGAAGATGGCGTACTCAATGGTGAAGCGGAAATCAGGATGTTCTTCGATGTCCTCGATGGCCATACGGATAATCTCCGAGACATAAGAGAAACATTCCCCGGGTGATGCCGCCCATCCATAATCGAGGTGTGAGGCGGGGATGATGTAAATCTCCGAAGAGGGTTTCATGCAGTGTTCTCCTTAGCCTTTGATGCCGGTAAGTGCGATGCCTTCAATAAAGTATTTCTGTGCAATGAAGAATCAGAAGCATCAGCACAGTGGAATCAG
>LMZT01000079.1 GCA_001567115.1 Candidatus Hinthialibacteria bacterium OLB16
CTTATTGGTCAATGTGCGGATTATGGCGCCTTTATCCATGACCGAGGCAATCGTTTCCAGCCCTTCTCCGAGGTAAATTCCATCGGCTTTGGTGGGAATGGATGGGCAGGTGCCGAGAATTTCACTCCCTTTCATCCCCTGGGTGTAGGGGGTGTGTTTCTTTGGATCCCAGGTATCGGTCTGGGCGATCCCTCCAGGAAGCCAGATGAAGATGATCGAATCTGCAGTGGCCTGCATGGGAAGCGGCAGCTCCGCTGCATGGGATACTGCATTTCCTAAAGAAATTCCGACACCACCAGCAATTGTGGTTTTGAGAAAATCCCTGCGGTCCATTTCAGGCTAACCTCCAGTGAGGATTTGATTGGCTGTCAATTAATATACTGAAATCCCGGGCTGCTCACAAAAGCCCAGACCATGTCACCAATCACCTCATTCAATGATTGTGGGTTCCTTGGCTCACCTTCTATTTGACAGCTCTCCAGGAAGGCAATTCCGGCAGATCTTTCATCCTCCCCCGGGGGCCGGTTGAGAATCCGCAGATAAATCTCATGGACAATCTGCTCCGGTTTCCCCTGTGAGGCCATCTGGGATATGGCCGGGCCTTGATAAATGCGTTCATATAATTCATCGCCATTCAACAGCTCGAGGGCCTGCACCACCGCCACATCTTCAGGGCGGCTGGTGCTGACATCATTCCGGGCTGAGGGGCGCCCCAGGGATCGTGTCAATGGGGTGGATTCATCATCCTGGAAGGTGCGCTGCTTTCCGCGCCACTCTGTGCGTCCTGCCACCAGCAGCAGGCTGTCCAGAACCTGTTCCGCTGTGAGCCGCCGGAGGGAAGGGGACTGAAAATAGCGGGGCTGATCAGGCTTCCCAACATCATAGTGATCCTCAAACTCGGGATTATAGGCCAGCTGGTAGGTGCGGCTGTTGAGAATCAAACGGATCGTATGCTTGATGTCAAAACCATGGCGCATGAAATCATCGGCAAGCCAGTCCAGCAGCTCAGGATGGCTGGGGGGACGGTCCAGACGGAAGTCATCGACAGGCTCGAACAAACCCAGTCCGAAGTGGCGTTTCCACAGGCGGTTGACAATGGTCTTTGCAAAGCGCGGATTGGTGGGATCCACCAGCAGCTGCGCCACACGCCGCAGTCGGGAGGTCGGATTGGCCGGGACATCATTGGGCATGTCAGGCAGATCGAAAATAAAGCGGGTGGGAATGAACTGTCCGGTCGGTTGCTCGCAACGGACCAATTCCAGGTCTGCCGGAGCAAAGTACCCAGCGAACCCGAAAAATCGTGCCTGGGTCCACTCTTTGTTTTCGAAATGGTTATGGCAGCTGGCGCATTTCAATCCGGTCCCCAGGAAAACCTGGGCGGTATTCGCAGCACTCTGAACCGTTTTCATCGGCTCATTATTGAGAATGTATCGCTCCGGATGGTTTGGCATGGTTGGATCGATCAGCTCGGCCGCCATGATATCGTAGGGCTTGTTCTGTTCGAAATTTTTGAAGGCCCAGTCACGGTAATTGCCATGCGTGCCGACTCCCCCTTGATGGTTGCCATTGCTGCACAAGGCATCTTCCCAGAAAGGGGTCCAGTGCCCGGCATATTCGGAATTTCGGGCGAGAAGCTGATCCACCAGATTCTGCCGTTTTTCAGGAGAGGAATCGTTTAAGAAGGATTCGGTTTCGGTGATGGAGGGGATCCGGCCGATGACATCCAGAAAAACCCTTCTCAGGAATGTTGGATCATCACAGACTTTCGGAGCATTGGATTTCACCGCCGGGTTCGGGCTGGATTCCCATTTGGCCACAATAAACCGGTCGATGTCGTTGTTCACTGGCCCGGTAACCTCGGGAGGCTGGGGTGGCGCTGGGAGATATCTGAGCCGATAGGCACGCTTTTTCAACAGCTGCTCGACAGGATCAGCGGTGAACAGCAGAGCCTGCAGTTCAGCTTCGGCCTCTTCCTGGGAGAGTGGAGGCGCTGAAGCTGCACCGGCAGTTGTTGCTTGAGTTTCAATCTGTGTCGATGAATCATCGATGGCGCCTGATGCGATCCACTCACGGATCAGGTGAACCTCATCTTCAGACAGGGGTGGCTCTTCTTTGGGCATACGGGGCTGGAGGATGCCGCGGACATACTGAACCAGAGAACTATCATCCGGTTTGCCGGGGATGACTCCAGGACCCGCAGAGCCGCCTTCCTGCATCAGGTTGTGGACACTGGTGACATCATACAACCCTTTGGGCCTGGCTCCGGCGTGGCATCCGACACACTTGGCTTCGAGGAGCGGTTTAATCTGGAGAGAATAACTGACCCGCCCAGCCTGATCTGGATCGATAGGACGGATCGGGATGGGTTCTTCAGCCAAGGCTGGTGGGGAAAGCAGCAGGAGTAAAGAAAATGCCCACACCTGGAGAATCAACAGTCGCTGCAATGACAGAGAAGTGCGCACACCATGCCTCCCGGGCCTTTTAGGTGGTTCCGTGGTTAATTTAGAGGAGGTTGTGCCCTTCTGCAAGCATAAATCCACTCGCGCTGGTGTTTTGATATAAGGCTCTCATCCCATAGACCGTCATTTAGGTAGGGGCACGGCATGATGAGCCCTTTCGGCTCAGAGTGCACTTACCGGAATGGGCGAACCAGGAAGGGATGACGAAAGTTGAATAAAATCAAATGGTTGAAATGGTGAGCGGACTGGGACTCGAACCCAGAACCAACGGCTTAAAAGGCCGCTGCTCTACCGATTGAGCTATCCGCTCAACTCACCTTCACCTGATTGTTTTCAAGGAAGAACGATGATTCCTCTCTCTGAAAGACGGGGAAGAATTATGGCAGACCTTCTTTCACTGTCTAGTACCCAGAAGGTCGTCCTTCCCGCTCAGGGGCTTGATCCTGCAAGGAATCAACAACACCGGCCTCAGCAGTTCAGTTGAGTTCCTTGATCCTGATATTCCGGAACCAGACCGGCACTCCCCCATGTTTGCCCTGAAAACCGATCCTTCCATAAGTCGGCAAAGTATTCAATGGTTTGCTCAGCCAGGCTGGAATTTCAGAACCATCCGGGTTGGTGGTGGCCGAGGTCCAGAGGTTCATATCCATGCTGAAGATCGGCTCGCCATTCAGAACTGCATCGATCTGTTTGCCGACACACCGGATGGTCATGCGGTTCCACTCTCCGGGCTTTTTCACAGCACTTTTCGATGGAGCCAGATGGCCAAATACCGCCCCGCACTGCCAGGTTTTGGGAGAGGAAGCCCACTTCTCCGCAAAATCATCAGCAATCTGAATCTCGATGGTATTCGGGATCCAGTCACCCATATCTGAGCAGCGCACCAGGACACCGCTGTTGGTTTCCGGGGCATTCTTGAACTCCAGGTCCAGAATGAAATCCTTGTATTCTTTTTTACTCCAGATGGACTTGTCTTCACTGGCAGTCAAAACACCTTCGCTGACTGTCCACACACCTTCCGGTTTGTCGGTATTGGAGAGATCCTCGTCAAACAGGCTGGGCCAGCCTGCTGTATCCGGATGAGTTTTCAAAGATTCCAGGCAGAATCCGGGAACTGCCAGCAGGATCGCCAGCAGAAAGGTAAACAGATGAATCACAGCAGGTTTTTCAGACATGGGTCTTTTTCGCTCGTTTCGAACTTGTGAGATTGAACAGCCTCAGTATTGAAGAAATCTTCTTAACAGAGGGAAAAATTATAAACCAGCCAGAATCGAATATCCATGTATGACAGAGACCTGTTTCCTTGTGGGAGTCGGTTGAATCCCCTGCTTTGAAAACCTAGACTCCTGGCTGTGCTTATTGAAAAAAGTGCCATCTTTTCATCCAGGATCGATGACCGAATGAAGATCGAGGTGCAGCCGAAATGGGAGTTTTCAGATTTATTGCCCTGCTGGTGGTATTCCCCGCTTTTTCAATTGGAGGTTCCCTGGTGAATTCACCCCTTTACCAGCACCTGTTGAACCAGGCTGTCCAACGGCTTGATGAAAGAAAAGCAGAAATCCTTTCTCTCTCTGGGCCGGATGCATATCAGGCCCGGGGGGAGAAAGTGCGTGCATCGATTATTGAGGGGATGGGGCAGTTCCCTGAAAGATGCCCATTGAACGCCCGCACTGTATGGACCCGGGATTTTGGCGATTATGTTGTCGAAGGGGTGATTTTCAACTCACGGCCAGACTTCCCGGTCACCGCCAATCTCTATCTCCCGAAGCAGGGGGAACCCCCTTACCCGGCAGTCCTGGGGCCTTGTGGACACGCCCTCGAAGCAAAGGCCATGGAGGCCTATCAGTACTGTTGGATCAACCTGGCACGCCGTGGGTTTGCTGTATTGACCTATGATCCAATCGGCCAGGGAGAGCGCCTTGGATACTTGAAGGAGGATGGCTCCCCGGATTTCTGGGGAACCACAGAACACACACAATTGGGCGCACTGGCCCTTCTGCTGGGACATTCTTTCGCACGTGACGAGATCTGGGATGGGATCCGTGCCCTCGACTATCTCGAAACCCGTTCCGACATTGATAAAACCCGTATCGGCTGCACAGGAAACTCCGGCGGCGGAACACAGACCGCTTACCTGATGGCTATCGATCCTCGAATCCGATGCGCCGCAGCTTCCTGCTACATCACATCGCTTCAAAGGCTTTTTGAAACCATCGGTCCACAGGATGCCGAGCAGAACCTGATTGGCCAGGTTGCCAGAGGAATCGACCATGCTGATTTTATCGAGTCACAGTTCCCGAATCCAGTTCTGATCTGCTGTGCATCGGAAGATTTTTTCGATATCCGGGGCACCTGGGAAACGTTTCGTGAGGCCAAGAAATAACTTTGGCAAATTCGGCATGCCAGAGCGGGTCGATCTGATCGAATCTCCTGAGGAACATGGCTATCACCTCCCCCAGAGAACAGCAATGTATCACTGGATGTCACGTTGGCTGAAAGGAACAATCGACGAAGAACCGGAACCCGAGACCAGAGCTCAGGCGGCAAAGGACCTGAACTGCACTGAAACAGGCCAGGTGCTGACCTCGATCCCTGAAGCCCGCACACTGCAATCGATCTACCGTGAAGAGGCGCAAAGACTTCGTGAAAAACGCCTGTCATATCTTTCGACAAATTCATCCGAGACCTGGTTGAGCGACCTTCAGAAAATCTGTGGGATTACTCCCCGGGCCTCATCTGCCTGGAATGAAAAAGGCCATGCAGAAGCTGATGGCATCAGGGAATCAACATGGACCACAGAGATCGAACCCGGATGGAATCTTCTGGCCACACTCTATGAGAAAAACAGTGGCTCCAGTCAGCCCCCGATCCTCATTGTTGCAGATTCGATTGGCCAGTTCGAATCTGAAGATGATATGAGAAACAGGGCGCGTGAGGGATATCCGGTCCTGCGGGTCATTCCACGCGGACTTGATATGCAGGAGCGCTACAAAGGTGGTGAGCTGGATCAGTATTTTGGTGATTGGGTGGTTTCGTTTCTTGGCACTGGCGATTCTGGATCGTCCGCTTGTGGGGCAGCGGGCTGCGGATGTACTGAAGGCAGCTGACTTCCTCGCTCAGAAGTTCCCTGGCCAGAAAATCGATGTGATAGCCAATAACGAGGCCACCATCCCTGCCTTGCTGGCCGCTGTAAACGATCAGAGGATCGGCCAGATCAGGCTGATCGAAGGGCTGATATCCTGGGACTCTGCTTTTCAGCTCCCTTACACCCGGGGGATTCTCTCAAATATCGCTCCAGGAATTCTTGAAATCGCTGATATCCCTGACCTGATGGCTGCTGTTTCCCCGAGGAAGGTAATCCTGCAGTCGCAGTTATGGCAACTGGAGAAAAGGCGGGCGCAGAAGAGATGGAGAAGATTCTTGCACCTGTACGCGAAAAAGAGAAAACAAGTGGGGTAAAGGTGCTGGACATCCTTCCCTGATCCCCGGAATGATGGGTTTCCGGCCCCGGTGTGGAAAAGCATTTTCCAACCGGATGACAGAGTGATTGAATGAGATGCTGTTCATCTCACGAATGACAGTTGCAAAGTCTGGAGGTTGTTGTGATGTACCGTTGGAACCATTGCTTATTGACGTTGATTGTTGTCATCCTGGCCAGTTTGAGCGCAGTTGCAGCACCAGTTGCCGAGCATGTCTTCATTGTCAGCGTGGATGGGGGAAGCCCAAAAGTGCTGCATGAAAGCCATATTCCGAATATGCTGGCATTGGTGAAAGAGGGTGCGGCTACATGGAATGCGCAGACGATTCTTCCCAGTGTCACTCTGATCGCCCACACCTCGATGCTGACAGGAGTTGGACCCGCCAAGCACAAGATCGACTGGAATGGCTGGGATCCGGAAAAGGGGCATGTAACAGTCCCGACTGTTTTCTCTCTCGCCAAGGAAAAAGGGCTTTCCACCGCGATGTTTGTTGGAAAACAGAAGCTGAACCACATTGCGATTCCCGGGAGTGTGGATGAGTTCCGGGTTCCCTCCTATTACTCGCGGCTGGTGATTGAAGATGCGGCGGCTTACATCAAAGAAAAGAAACCGAATGTGTGTTTCATTCACTTTGCTGAATCCGATGGCGCCGGACATGAATATGGCTGGGGTTCTCGTGAGCAGAAAATGGCCTTTGGGGATGAGGATTCGGCCCTCGGGGTGCTGCGACAGGCGCTCACGGACAGTGGAATTTCGGATCAGAGTGTCATCATCATTACCGCTGATCATGGCGGCCATGAGAAAACCCATGGCAGCGATTCCCCCGAAGACATGACTATCCCCTGGATCATCTGGGGCAAAGGAGTCAAGCCTGGATTTGCGATAACAGAACCGGTGACAGTTTTCGATACCGCCGCCACCGCCCTGTGGGTTCTGGATATCCCGGTTCCGGACAGCTGGGATGGCAAGCCGGTTCTTTCTGCATTCAACAGCGCAACGAAAGAAGGGCCGGCTGCGACAGGCTCCCACTGAAACCTGGCGACGGTTATTTTTTCCGGTTCTTCCAGGCCTTTTTGGCGGATGCCATATCCCTGGCTGCCGGTATGATTTTGGATGTGACCTGGGCAGATGCCGGGTTGTGCCAATGTCCGCGATTGTCTTTCATGACCCGCAGGCGTTTTTCGACCGGTGGGACAGCGGCAGCCGGGCAAGGCTGGATCGGCATACCAGTAGGCCACACTGCTCATCTCATTGGCCAGGTGATTCGCATGGCCATGCTCGATGGTCACCCGGATGGATTTATTGAAACGGACCGGGTTTTCGGCATGAAAAACATAGCTGGTCTGATAACCACCCGTGTGGCCTTCAAAGATCGATGAGCCATTGCGCAGGAATGCATTCGGCTGCATTCCCCAGGCCTGATTGAGGTAGTCTTCGCTTCCTGTGCCATGCAGATCCGGTGGCCACTTGTAGCCATCGACCCAGATCATGTCATCCCCTTCGCCCCACCAGGTGCCCTGGAAGTTGGTGACACTCAGATTGCAGCCAAGATAATGGCCGCATCCGGTGGTGTCGAGGATGACATAGTTGTTCGACCAGGCGCGCCGTTCTTTGTTGGGAATATCCACCTCAGGCACATTGACCGGAATTTCATGGCCCCAGCCTCCGAATGGATTCTCACGGCGGAACTCTGCGTGGAAATAGAGCTGGTCGGCCGGCAATGGTTGATCAAAGGTTTCATAATCGATGTAGAAGTATTGGCCATGCTCTTCATCTGGAGATTCATTGATCAGCTCGATCAAGGCATGTTCCCTGAAGGGCATGGGTGCATAACAGTTGAGGGCACAACCCTGGTTCATCTGATTGTTGCCGTGTGTGGATGCGGTAAAAAACAGCGATTGGAATGAGTTGACCAGGCTGTGTCCAAGACAGAAGAAATCTCCCAGAGGAACCAGGACACTCGGGTGTGCTGCATGGTCCCAGGTAAAGCGCAGCAGGCATTCGCGGTAGTGGTGGTGTTGTGTCATCCAGATATGGTTGATCCGTCCCGGGCCTTTGATATCTGCCAGTACCCGTGTTTCTCCCGGCTTGAGAAACCAGCAGTCACGATTGCAGCCGGTAATGTCATAGGAAGAAAACCTTTTTGTTCTCCCCGGCATTTTTCGAGAGATGTTTTCAAACATGATTGCACTCCTTTTAAATGGGTTCTTTTATTCAGATAATATGCGTTCAAATCTGAACCGCCTGGCAACCCTGTCCATATTTTCGAGAATTGTTCTCATCCTTTCAGGCCGGTAAGTGTGATTCCCTGAATAAAATGCCTCTGGGCGAAAAAAGAAGAGGGCGATGACAGGAAGTGTCATCAGAACCGAGGCAGCCATCATGAGGCCATAGTTCCCGACTTGAAAAACCTGGAGAGCGAAGACTCCCATGCTGAGCGGGTAGAGTTTCTGGTCATTGAGATAGATGAGCGGCCCCATGAAATCATTCCAGACCCCGAGGAAAGTGAAGATTCCTATGGCAGCCAGTGCCGGTTTTACAAGCGGGAGGATGATCCTCCAATAGATTCCAAAATAACCGGAGCCATCGATCTTGGCGCTGTCTTCGAGATCGGTTGGAATGCCTCTCATGAATTGCCGGAGCAGGAAGATAAAAAACGGGCTTCCAAAAAAGGCTCCGATCCAGAGTGGCACCAGTGTGTTATACCAGCCCAGGGACTTGAAAATCAGGAACTGCGGGACCAGGGTGACCTGATGCGGAATCATGAGCGTCGCCAGCATGAGCATGAAACAGAAGTCTCGTGCCGGCCACCTGAGGCGTGCGAAGGCAAAGGCTACCAGTGAGGAGGCGAGCACCTGCCCGATGACATTGCTCATGACCAGGATGGTGCTGTTTTTTATGTAGGTCAGCATCGGGACGAGCCGGAGAACTTCCCTGTAGTTGTTCGTCAGCTTGTAGCAGGAAGATTTCCAGGGAGGGCAGTAATCCACCTGCAAGGTGATCCGGGCTTTGCTGGAATCAGTGAAGGAGGAGGCTGTTTCCTGAAGCCAGATCCAGGTCCGGATATTCATGGGGGCGGGCTTGTTGTCGTCAATCCTCCAGGTGGTTTCCTGCCACTGGCCAGTACTCAAAAATGACGGTTGTATGGCGGTGTACTTTTTTCCTGCTGTTTCGATAATGGCAGAGATGGCGTGCCAGGAACGGTCGCCGCGGTATCCAATCGAGATCTTGGCAAGATCCTCCGGGCGAATCGAAAGCGGAACGACAGCCTGGAGGGCAAACTGCGGATGGTTCCTGAAGTTGTAGTGGATCTCCTTTTCGGTGCGATGAAGCCCTTCCGTACGCTCGATGATTTCCGCTTCTCCGGAAATGACTTTCCAGGGGCATTCATCTCCGGGAATCCGGTCTTCGATGGTGACATCCTGTGCCCTGAAGACAACATCCGAAACAGCCATGCGGCGGTATATCGTTTCGAACACCTCCTCGACAATGGGAATGTCGATTTCTTCCCTGAACCAGGCGAGGAGGCTCTTTTCCGGACGGGAAAACAGATCTTCGGGTGTGCGGCGGAGCAGCCGCAGAAGGATGCCATCGGTTAACTCTGTTCGCTGGAGTGCCGATGCATAAAAGCCTGGGAGATTGAGGGATTGAATTCCACTATGGATGGCCTGCCTCATGAGCGGGAGCAGGTGGTTCCATGCTTCTTCATCGAGTGCGGGGGGCTTCGCTGGATTGTCGTTATCCCGCAGTGCAATGTAGGGTGACTGGATGACCGCCGGTGGGATTTGTGGCAGCCACCGAACCGGGAGCATCTCCTCCGGAACTTTACAGCTGGTGCTGAGCAGCCAGAAAAAGGGCAGGGCAAAAAAAGGGAGGAAACCACCAGAGTCAGATGGAGGAATGCAGTTCGTGCTTTTCTGTTGATGGTCCTGAAGCGTCTCATTTCATCAAACCCTGGCTTACTTCTCGACCTCGTAATGAACCCATCGACGGGAAAGGCGAACCTGAGCAATGGTCAGTGCAAGAACAATTGCAAAGAGGACCCAGGCCATGGCCGACGCATATCCCATCCGGAGATATCGGAAGGCATTGTTGAAGAGTGCATAGGCATAAAAAAGTGTCGAGTCGAGAGGGCCACCCTGGGTCATGACATAGGCCTGGGTGAAGATTTGAAATGTTCCAATGACTCCCATGATCAGGTTGAACAGGATATAAGGTGTGAGCATGGGGAGTGTGACATTCCGGAATTTCTGGAGTTTGCCAGCTCCATCCATCTCGGCCGCTTCATAAAGGTGTTTCGAAATCCCTTTGAGGCCAGCCAGCCAGATGATCATCCCACTGCCGGCGCCCCAGAGGCCCATGAGAATGAGAGCCGGTTTTGACCAGTTCTGATTTTGCAGCCATGCGGGGCCGGTCAAGCCCACCTGTGACAGGATGCTGTTGAGGATCCCCTGCTCAGGATTGAAGATCCATATCCAGAGAATGGATGCGGCCACTGCCGGCATGATGGCCGGGAGATAAAAAAAGGTCCGGTACACCGGCATGCCCCGGATTTCATAATTGAGCAGAAGCGCCAGTGCCAGGCTCAATCCCATCCCCAGCGGAATGCCAAGGGCCATGTACAGGGTATTGGCCAGGCTCTTATAGAAGAGATTATCTCCGGTAAACATCTGAATGTAGTTGTGAAAGCCGATAAAAGTGGGAGGTGAGAGAACATCATAAGAGCAGAGACTGATCAGGAGGGAGAACAGGATCGGCCCTCCTCCGAGAGTCACAAATCCGATTAACCATGGAAGCACAAAGAGATACCCCGCGTGATATTCAGTCCGGAAATATCCGCTGGCCTGTGACTTGCGGTCATAATACCAGTGAACCCCTCCGAATCCGGCGATCAGCAGCAATCCATAAGCGATGAAGAAAAACCACCAGGGGAGTTCAGGCCCTTTTTCCGTACTGTAGATGCGATCCAGTTCCGCCTGGACAATCCGGTTGCTTTCATCCAGAGCCATCTGGGCATTATGGTGGATATCGGATGGGTCATAACGCTTGAAGATGCCACCCTCCATGGCACGGATATGCTCGCTCCAGAGCAGCTGGCCCGCTGGGCTGACCGGGCGATATTTTGCATTGGGGATATCATCGGCCAGCACCCTGGCACCCTGCTTGAAAGAATCTTCGACATCCGGATCACTGTAAAGAAACGTTTCCAGATTCCAGAGGTTGATATCCTGGCGTGCGTGAAACGACGGGATGTAGATATGGCCGCTGGAACGCAGAGTCTGGCGCATGGCACGGTGCCAGATCCCTGCAGCCCTTTTTGAGACAAGATACCGGATCAACTCCCAGGATGCCTCCGGATGTCTGGCGCCGCGGGGGATGATGTAGGACCACCCTCCGAGCCAGCCGAACTGTGGATTCCCTTCAGGGGCGGGCGGCAAAGCCACGCCGAAACGAAGGTCCCGGCGATTCCCGGCGATCCCGGACAAGAACCAGTCTCCATCGATTTTCATGGCAATTTTTCCTGTCAGGAAAGGGTCCAGATCCCCCCCCTGCATGGTGGACTGGAAACGGTAGACCTCCGCGGCCCCTCCCATGAGGTCATACAGTTCTGTCATGTAGGTGAGCGCATCGACGATCTCCGGGGCATTGAGCAAACAGGTCCTGCCATCGTCACTCAGAAATTTTCCACCATTTAACCAGCCATAGATGTACAACCAGGAGTTTCCGAAGTTGGGAATGAATCCGGCCCGAGTGAGCCTGCCGTCTTTACTGTATTCCGAAAGAATCCGTGTGCACTCCTTGAGCTGCGCCCAGGTCCTTGGAGGTCCCGGCTGAGTGGGATCCTCTGGATCGACACAACCAATGGCGATGAGCTTGTCGGCATAACGGTCGAGGTAATCCTTGTTGTAATACAGGGCACGGTTGTCTGTGGTGAGAGGGAGCGCATACATCTCATTCTGCCAGCAACCCTCCTCCCAGCAGGACTTGTAATACATTTCTGGATAGACAGTGAATGGATCCTCCGGGCGTTCCTTCCAGTCGCGCTCCAACCAGGGCTGGAGTGAAAGGAATGCGCCTCGTGCTGCGGCTTCCCCGACAGCGAACCGTGCAAAGAAAACGACATCAGCAGGATCCCCGCCGGCGATGGAGCAGAGCAATCTCTGGCAGTCGCCGGACTGATCGATTTCCGCGCTCTGCCCCATGACGACTTTGATTGCAGGCTTTCCATCCGATCCGTTATGAAGGGATTCGAAGTCTTTGATCAGGTCGTAGGTGGCTGCGATCCTTCCAGGATTTTCCCAGAAGTACAAAGTGATGGTTTCTTGAGAGAGTGCGGATGCCTGGCAGGTTGCTGAAACGAGTTGAAGAACCCAGAGGATGATTCTTCCAGTTCGCAAGGGACTCACGCAGTTCATTATCGAAATATAATAATAAAATCCGGAATGACTTTATAAGCTGGAAACATGAAAAAATCGAGCTTTCAAAAGAACCAGAGGGCTGATGCCTGAACCGGATGAATCAGTCTCGGGCGGACATGGGATGAGACCGCTCTGCAGCATCAGCTTTTCCCTCTGTCGGCGATGGAGGGAGGGCAGGGAATTCACACCAGGGCGAATACCTCATCACCCGCTCGAGTCGTTACTGGAAGATTGACACTTCTCCTGGTCCCCTGGGTATGATGCTACTGCCAGGGTTGAGCAGTTGTTTCAATCAACCACGAGAAAAGCTATGCGCATCTATAAAAAGAATTCAATAATGGGCCTCGACAAGCAGGGTTTTCGAACCGGGTGCCAGGCGGATAATTTCCCGGGTGGCATCGAAGTCCTTGTGCTGCTCTCCATTCACCAGGACCGATTTCATCGGGAGCCCTTCCGGATGGCGCAAACGCAGGTTGATGATCTCGGGCCGGGAGCGGGACGGGCATTCAATCTCAGCTTGGATTTTACCATTCCTGATCGATGAGGTCAGTGTGTAACTGACAGTGCCAAAATGAGTGGGAGCGTTCTTTATGGCAACTTTCTCCCCATCATCCAGCCAGTTCGAGGTGACAAATGGGGCCAGCCATAATTCATTGCCATCATCTTTGACAAATACTGTTCTGGTTTGGGACAAAAACCACCCGGTCTCATGTGTCTTGTTCCAGGCCGCGATGTTGTGGAAATGCTCCCAGAAGGAAAGGTTCTCCAGGGAAACCAGGCTGGGGATCGCATTGAAATAGGAACGGATAAACGGTTTCACTTCATCGCGCAGAGCGTATACATCGGCGATTCGGGTGTAGTAGGGCTGAACTTTTGAAAAACCACCCAGGTTGAACCAGTCGGCCTGGCTCTTTTCACCCGGGTAGTCTCCCATCCCCGAGGCGAGGAACTGATTGTCTTCAAGATGATGGATCATCCAATCCACTTCAGGGCTTCCCGGGTCGATCACACCAGTGGGAACCAGGTGATGGCTGCCCAGCTCGACATCATAGCACCAGCTCCTGTTTCCATCTTCGCCGGGGAAGATATCGCCTGTCGGGCCGAAGCAATACAGAATGGAAGGTGATGCCGGCACAAAGACACCATCCTTGAGCTGCACCGCCGGAGTTCGTGCGATGGACCATTGATAGGCCTTGAGGATGCTCTGGCGGAAATTTTCACCCTCCTGCTGCAGAGATGCGGCATTCGGATCGCCAATCGCTGCCAGGATCCGGCCGACATTCGTAAGTCCCGCCGAAAAATGCCCCTGCAGTGCAAATCGATAGGCAAACCGGTTCCAGTCCGCTGCCACCCCCGGAGGGAATAATCCCATCTCGGGAAACTCGGCTGGATCGAGCTCGGGGCGCCGGGTCTTTCGGGTCTGCTCCGCGATCCATCGGCATACACGGGTGATTTCCGATGCATTTTTCCTGAGCCAGTCATCTCTTCGCCAGAGATCGAAATGCTCCGCCAGAGTCCACAGGTGCCAGCCAGTCCCCATCAGGGTATAACCGGTTGTGAGGAATCCCTGTGGATTATATTTCTTGATGAAATAATCCAGGCTGCCCTGGGCAAACTTCTCATGGCCCAAACGGGACATTCCGAGAACGATCGAGTGGGCTTCGCTCTCAAGCGGGCCATAACGGTCCGAGGCGATCCAGGCCGCGATGGTTCCATCGGTTGGATCACGCCTGGCTGCAAGCATGCAGTGGACCTGGGAGGCACGGATGATGTTGCTGAGCAGAGGGTCCGGGATGTCAATCTGAGTGCTTTCTGAAAGCCTCTCCTCCCAGTATTTCCGTGTAGCCTGCTCCATTTCATCTGTATGAATCGCGGGGATTGATTCCTGAGCGGAAAATTCCCAGCCCGGAATTGCAGCCAGCAGCTCAACCTTCTGGCCTGAGGCGAGCGGATGGGAGATGTCGACCCGTGCCCCACTGATTGTGAAGGCGGAATCGGGAATAGTGGCTGCCCGAAGAAAGGCGATAACCCGGCTACCCTGAATCAGCGCGATTCCGCCATCTTTCTTCTCCAGCTTCAGTTCTACCGCCTGGGTGGAAGAAAACTCATAACCCATTTTGAACGCCAGATCGCCGGAGGTGGGATTTTCCACCGTATACAGGGCGAGGCACAACGGCTTGGTATACGACCAGGGTGACAGTTCCAGCGGTTCTCCGAGAGGAGCGACAAAGGTCTTATGAGCGATCGTGATCCCATTGTCGCAGGTCTGGACAGTCACTGGAATCGGGAGCCACTCCCCCTCGAGGAAGCGTTTGGTCTTTGTGTCGTCTCTGTTCTCAACAACCAGATGCATTCGATACTTTGGCTGCCAGGATCCCCAGCTTTGATGAGGATCATCAGGCGCAATATCGAACTCGATCATTCCTTCACGGTGCGCGGCGAATTTCCAGTTATCGCAGGCCAGGGAAAGCATCATGGGGCCAAGGTTCTGGATCGGATTATGCACCGCCTTGAAGGCTGCCTCGAAAGTCTGATCCGGCATCTCACGAACCTGGTCGAGAACCTTCTTCCTGCTGTCAAGCGACTTTTTATACTCCTTCAGTGAGACCGCCTTTTTCGCCGGGGATGCCAGGATGCCGAAGTCCTGAACATAGACCCCACCCTTGTTGAGGATATCCTCCATCGAGACCGCAAAGGCTCCACGCGGGGTGCTGAAGTTAAGGACTGTACGGTCGGTTTTCCAGGGCATGGCCGAGGTACAGACCACATCGAGTGTTTTGGGCTGTGAAAGATCCCAGCTTGTTTTGAAACCCTTCTCCTGATCCCCTTGTGCCGGGAAGTGGCCATTATAAGCTTCGATTGTGGCCACCTCTTCATCGTATCCCGGCTCGGATTCAAGTGTGATGGCTTGCTTTTCATTGCGGCTGCGGCTGATGGCTGTCAGGGCCTGAACCCGGATGGGTTTGGATGGCCAAATCCAGCGGATCTTTTCAGTGCCTGATGAAGGAATCGAGGCTCCCTGGCCTCCGCCAAATCGAAATGTCCACTGGTTCCCATCCTGAGTGAACTTCCCATCCGCATCGACCCATTTCCCCTGCCAGTGCGATTCACCGGTCCAGTACTGAACAGTGACATTGTCCGCCTTCGGGGGAGTCTGGCCTTCTGGAAATACCAGGCCAACCTCCCGGAGAAAGCGTCTCTCGGCCCAGGTAAGCCCGATGCAGGCACGATTCTCGGTCCAGATGGGCACCTCATAAGTTCCATCGGTCTGGCGGGGCACTGGCTGCTCCAGATAAATATCATCGGGATGGAATTCCTGGACACGATTGGAGCGTGTGCCTTCATTTCGGTCGGCAGCCGAGGTCACGACATGGGCGAATGGAGCAATATCCATCTGAGAGGAGGATGGATCGCCTTTTCGAGGGGTTCCAGAAAGAACCAGGCAGGCATTGGCCCAGTTGGCACAATCGCAGGTGATGCCATCACCTGAATCAGTGACCACCAGGCGCAGAATATCCGCTCCTTCAAGTGGCACTTCCACTTTCTTTATAGGATCGCGGGAATTCAGAATTCCGCTGTCGAATACTTTCCGGTCATCCACAAAAACCTGGAAAACAATCGAACCTTCGGGAATGGCCTGAGCCTGAAGGCCGGCATCGGCTCTGAAGCTGGCAAATTCCCCTGCAAGGTCCACCAGAATTTCACTGGGGGCATGAGTCCCCAATCCCTTGTCATATTTCTGTTCACCGATCTGAAGGGGTGTAGCGGCACGTCCATCCGGAGGAACGACTGCCTGGTTTATCCCGATTCCTCCCCAACCCTGGTAGTGGTAAAAAACTCGCTCATTGAAGACATCCGACAGAAACACTTCCGCTTCATTCGCCAGAGCTTCTCCTCCGCATGCAGAAGTAAAAAGAATGGCACACGAATACAGCAGCCTCAGGAGTGGATGAAAAATTCTCATGATAATAAATCTCCAGGTGATTGATCGATCGGCTATCTTAATGCCATCTCTGGCAAACAGGAATCAGTGTGGCGTGAACCATGGATCCCCGCTTTCGCGGGAAAGACGATGGAGGGGGTGGGGATGGCAATGGAAGGGAGCGGGAATGCTGAACGCCCCAGCCCACCGGCAGAATGTGTTGAAAGAGCCTGTTGTAGGGGCGACATTCATGCCGCCCGAAAATCCCAATACACGCCAAAGTCCATGGTGCCCCAAAATCCCATCACTGCTGTCCGCATCGCATCTGAAAAATCGACCGGGGCTTTCAGTTCTGGCCTGGTTCGGCATATTGTATCACCTGCTGCGAAAGGAGACTGCAAACAGAAATGCCTGTAAAAATTGCCTTAGTCACCGGCGGGACTCGTGGGATCGGCAAAGCGATTGTCAGCCGTTTTATCAAGGATGGATTCCATGTGGTGTTTACTGGAAGAACCGAAGAAAGCGTGTCACGCGCTCAGGATGATTTTACAGGCAATGCCAATGGCATCCCCTGCAATGTCGCTGATCCTGCTGCGGTAAAAACCCTGTTTGAACAGATTGTCAAAGACCACGGGACCCTGGATGTGCTGGTAAACAATGCAGGAATTACCCGCGATGGACTGCTCCTGCGAATGAAGGCCGATCAGTGGGATGAAGTGGTCAACACCAACTTGCGGGGGGCGTTTCTGTGCTGCCAGGCTGCTGTACGCCTGATGATGAAAAATGAGGGTGGCGGACGGATTATCAATATCAGTTCTGTTATCGGATTGATCGGCAATGGGGGCCAGGCGAACTATTCGGCCGCCAAGGCAGGCCTGATCGGATTGACTAAGTCGGTGGCCAAAGAATTCGGGTCACGAAACATTCTTGTCAATGCAGTTGCCCCAGGATTTATTGAAACAGATATGACTGCCGGCCTGGGTGAAGACATGCGGAAACAGCTGCTCGATGGCATTCCCCTTTCACGCTTTGGGAAACCTGAGGATGTGGCTGGAGTGTGCTCCTTCCTGGCAGGCCCTGATGCCGGCTACATCACCGGCCAGGTTCTGACAGTCGATGGCGGCATGGTGATGTGATTGATGAACCAGAATCCGTTCGAGAGTCAATGCGTTCTCATCCAGCCGGGTTGTGCAATTCATGTCGATTCTGTCGCTTGATCACGAATCAGCGGGGCAGTGTCTTCACTCTGTGCCTGCTTTCAAGAGTGGACAAGCGCTTTGACAAATACCCACGATTGCCGGTATTGGATTGTTCCGGATTCGAACAGATCGATCCCGGTGCTTCCATAAAATCGATTCAAACAGAGATATAGCCTTTATTTGCCCCGGTTTTAGTAGACACGCTGGTGGGGCTGGAATGGGCCGAAAACCAGCGGCTATCGAGTGTTTGGAATCTCTTTTTCGGAAGGTTGTAAGTGAAGTGATATGAGGTGGTTAGAGGTGGCTGGGGAGTGAGGACTCGAACCTCAAACCTCCTGATCCAGAGTCAGGCGTTCCACCAGTTGAACTACTCCCCAACTGCTTGACTTTTCAGTGCCAAGTCTCACCCAGAATCCGGTTCCGAGTCAAGACTTCTCCATCACCTGTTCATAAAGCTGCCTGAACAGCTCCGCATTCATCGGGCGTGGATTGAAGGTTCCTGTCCATTGCTCAGCAGCCATTTGAGCCAGCTGGGGGAGATCATCTGCCTGAACTCCAAGGTCCCGCATATTTCCCGGCAAACCTCCTTGGGCCAGGATTGTTTCAAGCCAGGCTGCCAGGCACTCACCGGGATTGCCCTTGTCCTGGAGGCTTCCTCCATTGATCCCGCTCTCTTCAATCAGCTGCAAGTACAACTCCCCGGCATGGGCTTCCATGGCATTGTAACGGACCACTTCCGGAAGCATCACACCGACTGCCTGCCCATGGGTTATTCCATAGCGCGCTGTCAGTGGATTGGCGGCGGCATGGGCTGCACCGAGCATGCTGTTCTCGATGGCAATTCCAGCATAAGCGGCCCCCAGCAACATCCTTCCACGAGCCTCGAGGTGATTCGGCTCATGCAGCGCCTGGCCAAACGATTCTGCCATGAGATGAAAAGCTTCCCTGGCAAACAGGCTCGAGAGCGGAGTTCTTCGCTGTGTCACAAAAGATTCAACCGCATGGGCGATGGCATCGATCCCGGTGCAGGCGGTTACCAGGGGTGGCTGGGTTACGGTCAGGCACGGATCGAGGATCGCTGCCGATGGGATGGCCCTGGGGTCCCCGCAAGCCATTTTCCTGTGTGTGGCGGCATCCGAAATCAGAGCGTATGACTGGCATTCACTGCCGGTTCCGGCGGTTGTTGGAATGGCGATCATGGGAAGGAAAGGATGAGTGGCTTTTCCATACCCGCAGTAGTCCTCAATCCGTCCCCCATTGGTCAGAATGAAATTACATCCCTTGGCGGTATCGATGCTGCTGCCACCCCCCAATCCAATCAGGGTGTCGATCCTTTCCGATCTGGCAACCGCTGCACAGGCCGCAACTGTTTCAGTGGTCGGGTTTTCGATGACCTCGGAAAAAAAACTCACCCTCATGCCCTGATCCGACAGAATCTGACCGGCCAGTTGTGGAAAACCAGCTTCGAGGATCCCTGGATCTGTGATGATCAGAGCATGGCTTCCATGCACACTGCGCACAACCTCACCGATGCGACTGAAGCTGCCTTCTCCGAAGATCAGGCGGACTGGCTGATGGAAACTGAACACAGGCGGATTTAAAGGCATGGGATGGCAGCCTTCTCAGAAGGGCCGTGAGCTCTGAATAGCCCGCCGCTTGTATAAAAATTCAAACAGGTTGCCCTCGTGCGGCTGGTCCCAGGAGACATGCGTTGTTGGAATCGGGCCGATATTGAGGCGCTCCACCATCGGGCTGAGCACAAGCTTTCCGATGAAATCGGAATCTTCACTGAGGGCGGTGACCACCAGGGAATATCCCATTTTTTCGATCATCTGAGCCTGGGGGATCTCGACCACAGAGGTGTAGGGGCATAGAAATTCACGATTGGCCAGGGGGTGATCTATCGACTCACAGAAGATCACGGTCGGGAGGATGAAATGCCCATAATCAGTTTTCAGATACCGTGGGCCTTCGCGATATCCGGCAGTCATGTCATCAGCTCCGGGCGCAGCAAGTCCATCTTCTATGGATGATTCTATGAACTCTGCCATCCTTGGATTGGCAAAGGCGGACAAACACGCTCCTTCATCCGAAGGCGGGAGCGGTTTCATGGCGGAAAGTTTCTGCGCAAGGGCTTGCGCAATTTCCCGCCCTTTTCGAGGAACCAGGATGGCCGAGGTGTTGATGCAGGATCGTCCGCCATTATCGGTGACTGAAGCAGCCAGGATATCCAGGAACTCCGGCCAGCGTTCAATCCAGTCTTCACCGATCAATATCTTGCTCCACCCCGGGCCATGGGCCTGGATGCCAGGATTATTCGAATACTGGGCGATAGTGGATTGGTCTCCAAATACCAGAGATCGTCCGCAGGAGTTCAGGATCAGATTGGAACCTTCATGGTCGGTCGGGCAGTAAGTAAACGCCTGGGGAGGACAGCCGGCTGCGATGAATGCCTGAATAATCCTCCAGGGAGTCCAAGGCTCTTCCCGCCCTGGTTTCAACACCACAGGAATCCTGAGAGGGATCGAAGGCATCCAGATGGAATTGACTCCGGGTGAATTGCTGGGGAGGACCACCCCGAGAGATCGTGTGACGGGATGATAGCTGATCGGAACCCCATCCTGCGCACCCACTCCACGATCGAGAATCGAGAGATCCAGGCCTCGTGTCAATCCACGGAGAATGGAAGGCATCTCTGTAAAGACCTGGTGAATCTTTGCCATATTTTTTCGGCAGAGGGTGTAGGGCAACCCGGAGGTTGCTGAGAGCCTCTCGACGAAGTCAGCCGGACTTTCTGTTTCTCCCCCGGAGCCAAGGGGAAGGCGCTCGTTCATGAACAGTTCTCCGGCTTTGCGGCAGATCTCCAGAAGCTTCCCGGTTGGAATCGCCTGGAGAATTTCGAACGATTCACTTATTCGAGCCAGATCCCGTCTTACCAGCCTCCATTCGCCTGGCTGATCGATGCCAGGGGAAGCCCGCTCTGGCAATGGGCCACCTCAAGGCGGTCCAGGCTTTCATAGGGGCTTCCACGGCGAAGGATGGGCAGGTGGGGAATGGAGGCTGATGACATCTGAAACGGATGCTCCTCGAAAGGGATTCAGGAAGGCCGGTTCTTCACCTGCCTGGTTTTATATACGGGTGATTGAATCAAGAGACTCCCGCTCCTGCAAGGTGAAGCGATTCCATCGCGGTCAAATCTTATCTATCAAAGATGCATTTACTGGTTTACAGCAATCAGCTGGACCAATACCATGAAATGGACATCGATTTGGAAAAGGCGGATCAGACATGAAAGAACTGTCATCGCATGAACGTTTCCAGCGCATGTACGAGCACCGGGATGCTGACCGGATCCCGATCATCGATTACCCCTGGCCGGCCACTGTCGAACGCTGGCATCGTGAAGGGCTCCCCGATGGGGCCGATTATGTTGAGTACTTCGGCCTGGATCATGTCTCCACCATTCATGTGGACAACAGCCCGCGTTTTGAAGAGACAGTTGTTGAAGAAACTTCCGAATATGTCATTACCAAAACTCACTGGGGAGTGACCTTGAAAAACTGGAAGCACATGGCTTCCACTCCCGAGTTTCTTGATTTCACCATCCGCGACCCCGACTCCTGGAAAGTTGCACGGCAGCGCATGACTCCTTCGCCTGACCGGATTGACTGGGAAGGTTTGAAAAAAAATTACCCAACCTGGCGAAAGAATAATCACTGGATACAGGCTTACCTCTTTTTCGGCTTCGATGTCACACATTCGTGGATTGCAGGCACAGAGAGGATCCTGGTCTCACTGGTAACCGATCCAGAGTGGTGCATCGATATTTTCAATCACTGCCTGGATGTTCACCTGGCATTGCTCGAGCAGGTCTGGCAGGCAGGCTATACATTCGATGCAATTACCTGGTGCGATGATATGGGTTTCAAGCACAGCCAGTTTTTTTCGACCCGGACCTATCGGGAGATCCTCAAACCCATTCACAAGCGGGCAGTCGACTGGGCCCACCAGCATGGCATTTATGCCCATCTTCATTCCTGTGGAGATATCCGCCCGTTCATTCCTGATCTGATCGACATTGGTGTGAATGCGCTGAATCCGATTGAAGTCAAAGCAGGGATGAATCCCATCGAGATCAAGCAGGCCTATGGGAATGACCTGGTCCTTCATGGCGGCATTAATGCGGTTCTCTGGGAAAATCCCGAGGCGATCGAAGAGGAAATGAGGAAAGTGATTCCCGTGGTCAAGGAAAATGGCGGCTATATCTTTTCCTCGGACCACAGTGTTCCATCCAGTGTTGGCTTCGAGGATTTTCGAAGGATCACTTCCCTGGCAAAGGTGCTCGGGAATTACCAATAGGCTTCAGCCCGGAATGTTTTCCCGAAGCCTCCTTCAATAAAACGCCCTCGACAATCTTCTTTTCCATCATCCCGAATGGGCGGACCTCCCCGACTCCATCCCAGGAAAAAGATCCCCAGGGTTCACGTCGAATCGCCTCATCCCGTTCCAGAAAACGAGGCATGAAGAAATTCCCGGGGTCAGTGTTGTCAATTCAATGCGCCCCCACTGGCCATA
>LMZT01000080.1 GCA_001567115.1 Candidatus Hinthialibacteria bacterium OLB16
TTCATCGGATGGTTTATGACGGCGGAAGGCACAAAAACCATCAGGACCCGCGGATAGAGTTCAATCCAGCCGAGAAACAGCCGGTCCGTTTTTTCCCCGCGGAGCAGTTGGACTGTGGCGAAAGGGACACACAGGGTGAAAGGCAGCCAGAAGATCGAGGGGAGTGCCAGCAGGTGTGCGGGAAGCCAGCAGATCTGGACCAGGCAGGAGACCCCCAGCAGTGTCAAGGGGCGTGTGAGAAAGATTTTCCAGGCGCGTGCCACCATCCCTTCCGCATCCAGGCCGAATTCGACAACTCCCTTTTGATCATCGTTCACTTTAATGCCCTCCAGCCACCATCATAAACCATCCGATGAATTTTCGAATCACCTTGGATGTCTGGAAATAAACACTGCGGATAGATTATCTATTTTTCCCTCACACCATCTCCCGGAAGACCCTGAAGGTTTCTCTGGCGGTTTTTTCCCAGCTGAATTTCTGAGATTGCTCCCTTGCGGATTGGCGCAGCTTCTTTATCTGTTCAGGACTCTCAAGCAGAGTGCGAATTGCCCCAGCCCAGCGTGCGGGATCATCGATCGGCAGAAGCACCCCTCCCTCGCCAACCACCTCAGGCAGTGAGGATGCATCCGAGGCAACCACAATCGCTCCGCACGCCATGGCTTCAACTGCCGGAAGCCCGAACCCCTCATACAGGGATGGGATCAGAACCATCCCCGCTTCATGATAAAGAACCCGCAGTTCTTTCCGTTCGAGGTATCCCAGCAGGCGGATCTTTGCTGGATTGGAACCGATCTTTGACATCAGGTCGGACTGCAGCCACCCCTTCCCGCCCGCAATCACCAAAGGAGGGCAATCCTGCCAGGACTCATGCAGCTGATTGCAGGCCTCGATCAGGAATCTCAGATTCTTCCGTGGCTCGAGGGTGCCGACAAACAGGAGGAATCCCGAGGACAATCGATGCTTCGAAAGGACCTCCTCCCGTTCCATCTGGCTCGGAGGCTGGTTGTAAAAGGGATCGGCGGCCTCTGGAATTACTTCGATCCGGCTGGCACAGCCTGGAAAGAAATCAGTCAGGTCTCTTCGTGTGGATTCGGACACTGCCAGGATTCGGTCGGCCTGCTGGCAGGCGCGCCGGGTGTGGCGGATCCAGTAGTTCCGATAAGCCCGCGGGAGAATTTCAGGGAAATGAAGGAAAGCGACATCATGCACTGTAACTGCTTTAGGGAAACGGCCAAAGGGTGGAACCACCGAGAGTGGAGAATGCCAGATATCCGGAGATATCTTTCGCAGCATTCCGGGGAGGATGATGTTCTCCCAGCCAAAACGGAGCCGGACTGTGCGCGGAAAGGGAAAACAATGACAGGTGAATCGGTCGGTGAATCGATCGGGTGGAGTTTCATTGAGAAGGATGTGCCCGCTCCAGTCCTCATCGATGTGCTCAAAAGCCCGCAGCAGGTGATGGGTGTACCAGCCGATGCCGGTTCTGGGGCCGCACAAACCCCTGCCATCCCAGGCAATTCTCACGAAGCGGGATCCTCCAGATTCCAGCGCTTGATTTTGTCATACAGGGTGCGCCGTGTGATGCCGAGCAGCGCTGCTGCCCTGGCGCGTTGCCCGCCGACACTCTCAAGCACCTGCCGAATGTGCTCTTTCTCAAGTTCCGCGAGAGTCTGAGGGAGCACACTCTCCCTGTCCGGCGGGTCGGTTTCCGATTGGGGCGGAAGAAGAATCGATGGCGCCATGAGATGATGCCGCCGTGACTGGGAGCGGATATCATCCGGCAGATCGGCGAGTTTAATCCAGCTGTTTTCGCAAAGCACCAGAGCGCGTTCGACCGCATTCTCAAGTTCACGGATATTCCCGGGCCAGTCATAATTGTAAAGCGATTCCATCACCTCCGGGGCAGCCTGGACACGGGGGGCATCCGCCTCTTTTTTCTTGTCCAGGAAATGATGGACCAGAAGCGGGATATCATCCCTGCGCTCACGCAGGGGTGGCAGTGAGAGTGAAAACACATTCAGGCGGAAAAACAGGTCTTCGCGAAAAAACCCCTGGCGGGTCAGGTCTTTCAGATTCCTGTTGGTGGCAGCAATCAGGCGCACATTCACTTTGATGTCCTCGATCCCGCCCACACGGCGGATTTCCGATTCCTGGAGCACCCGCAACAGCTTGGCCTGAAGCGAGGGGGGAGTATCGCCCACCTCATCCAGGAACAGAGTTCCCCCATGGGCTGCCTCGAACAATCCCTGCCGTGTTGTGACAGCACCGGTAAAGGCCCCGCGTTCATGGCCGAACAGTTCACTCTCAAGCAGGCTTTCCGCCAGAGCCGAACAGTTGATCTTGAGATAACGGCGATGGTTTCTAGGGGAGATCTCATGCAGGGCGCGGGCAATCAACTCTTTGCCAGTGCCGCTTTCGCCCAGGATCAGCACAGTGCTGGAGGTCGGCCCGACTTTTTCGACCAGGCGGAAAACCTCATGAATTGCCGGACTGTTTCCGATGACATTGCGGAAATGATATTTCTCACGAAGTTCGCTGCGCAGGAGGCGGTTTTCCTGAAGGAGGGACCTTTGGGATAATCCTTTCTCGATGACAACCAGCAGTTCCTGGGGAGGGAAGGGTTTGCGCAGGTAATCGAAAGCCCCCAGTTTCATCGCTTCGACTGCTGTGTCGATCGAGGCATGGCCGGTCAGCAGGATCACAACCAGTGAAGGGTCGGTTTCTTTGACAAGGCGCAGCAGGTCGATGCCGGACAATCCCGGCATTTCCAGATCGGTCAGCAGCAGGTCAAACTCTCCGCGGGTGATCAGTTGTTCCGCTTCGAGGGGGTGCTCGCAGGTTTCCACCTGATAACCGGCAGCCAGGAGCTGGCGTGAGACCAGGCCGAGCAGGTCGCTGTCATCATCTACAACTAAGATTCTGGCCACGATCGGGTCATTCACCCCCGCCGGGCGATGGGGACGGAATCCGCCAGGCGTTTTCGAATTTCGGCCCCCTCCATCAGCCAGTGCCGCAATCCCTCGGAATTTCCCCCCGCCAGAAAGTGATGCAGGCTGTTCAATGCCCCCTGAAGGTCCCCCAGGGCATCGAGCACATGGTCGGCATTCGAGAGCAGAATGTGTGTCCAGTTCTCGGTATCGCCCAGTGCAGTCCGGCTGGCCCCGAGAAATCCGGTGGAAACCATCAGGTCGCGGCTTTCCGCATTCATTTCCCTCTCGAGGGCATGGCAGAGTGCTGTGGCGATGGTGCGCGGCAGATGGCTGGTGCGGGCGGCCAGGCTGTCATGTTCATCGGGTGAGAGGAGGAGCACATTCCCCCCAACCGATGTCCAGAGCTGCGAAACTCGGGTGACTGCATCATTGTGTGAAGTGCTGTTGGGTGTCACCACCACAGTGGCATCCTGGTAAAGGTCTGCAGTGGCTGCCGAAAAACCGGTCTGCTCGGAGCCGCACATCGGGTGAGACCCGATGAAAGCAGGCGCATTCTCTGGAAGCAGTTGATCGATCTGGGCAACCACGCCGGCTTTGGTGCTGCCCACATCGGTGATCAGGGCGGTGGCCGGAGCAAGGGTCGCCAGATCGGCGACTGTCTCAGGAATCAGGTTGACCGGGACACAGACCACAACAATATCGGCATTCTCCATCGCTTCGGCCCGGTCGATGGTGCAGTGGGTCACGATCCCCTGCCGGCAGGCTTCCTTCAGCCTTTCGTAATTTCGCCCCATCCCCCACACACTTTCTGCCAGCCCGCGTGAATGCAACGCCAATCCGAGAGAGCCTCCCATCAACCCCACACCATAGATCACCACTTTGCCAAACATTCCAGACTCCGGTTTGCAGATTCTCCAGACATTTCCCGAGGATTGGGGAATAAAGGGACAATATCGCTAACAATTCACCTCTCGCAACGAAAGAACACCCCACAGGACTGCTCTCCCCTCGACAAACGTCTCATCCTATCATAAATCATTCAAAACCCGAAAAGGAATCAACGCCCAGGCGTTCCCTGACAAATTATGAGCCTGCAATTTTTCAGCACACTGACTCGCCAGAAAGAGGAGTTTGTCCCGATCGAAAAGGGTCGAGTCCGCCTTTATACCTGTGGGCCGACTGTCTACAACTATGCCCACATCGGAAATTTCAGGACTTATCTCTTCGAAGATCTGTTGCGACGGTATCTGAAATTTCGTGGATATCAAGTCACCCAGGTGATGAATATCACCGATGTGGAAGACAAAATCATCCGCACCGCAGCCCAAAAAGGAATCGAGCTGTTCCAGGGGGCGGCAGAGAATCTTCCGGAAAAAATCCCCCTGGATGAAATCACCGATCCATTCATCCAGGCCTTCCATGAGGACCGGCACACCCTGCGCATCGAAGATGCCGAACATTATCCCCGTGCTACCCGTTATATTCCGCAGATGGTCAGCCTGATTCAGCGCATCATCGATCAGGGGGTCTGTTACGAAAGCGATGGGTCGATCTATTTCAGCATCCAGAAATTCCCGCACTATGGCTGCCTGTCCGGCCATCGCATCGACGAAATGAAGGCCGGCGCACGAGTTGACCAGGATGAATATGAAAAAGAGGATGCGCGCGACTTCGTGCTCTGGAAAGGGCGGCGCGAGGGAGAAGCCTACTGGCAGACCGCTCTTGGAGAAGGGCGCCCCGGCTGGCATATCGAGTGCTCAGCCATGTCGATGGAGCTGCTTGGTGAAACCTTCGATATCCACTGTGGCGGCGAAGACAACATCTTTCCGCACCATGAAAACGAGATCGCCCAGAGTGAATGTGCCACACAGAAGCGATTCGTCAATTACTGGCTGCATTCCCGCCACCTGATGGTCGAGGGGCGCAAGATGGCCAAATCCGAAGGGAACTTCTTCACTTTGAGAGATCTGGTCGAACGCGGTTTCGATCCAGTCACGATCCGTTTCGCCCTGCTGCGCCAGCATTACCGTGATTCTTTGAATTTCACCTTCGATGGCCTCAAGGCGGCAGGTGAAGAGCGCAGGCGGTGGACGGATCTGCTGCTCAGGCTCGACGAAATCCAGGGGTCCGAAGCAGCGCCCTTGCCATCCACGCGAGACCTTGTCCAGGACATCGAGGATCGCCTGATTGCGGCAATGGATGATGACCTCAACACTCCCCAGGCGGTCGCCTGCCTGCATGACCTGACCACTCAGGCCAACAAGCGCATCGACTCAGGGGACCTGGCTCGTGGCGATGCCGGCCTGATCCGTGAAGTGTTTGCACGCTGGGAGAATGTGTTTGGAGTCATCATCGAGGACAGGGGTGTCCTCGACAGTGAGATCGAAGCACTGATTGAGGAAAGAATTTCCTCGCGCAAAGCAAAAAACTTCAAGCGTTCGGATGAGATCCGCGATCACCTGCAGGCGATCGGAATCATTCTGGAAGACACCCCGCAAGGACCCGCTGGAAGCGCCAGGCCTGATACGTTCCCTGTTATTCTGTCTTCGGCATCCGCGAAAAGACTTCGAACAGAGGTGATTCAGTTGTCAGGATCACCCTGTCACCAGGTGCAACAGCCATCGCAATGGCCTGGAGTTTTCGAAAGATATTGTAGAAGGCCGGATCCGATCCATACCCTTCAACCTTGCGTGTGACTCCTGCCGGGAGCTTCTCGTTGAACCCATTGGCATAAATATCGGCAGCCTGGGCATCGGCGCTCCCCGGATCACCAGGTCTGTTTTCTGGGCTTCGGCCAGAATCACACGGACCTGGCGGTCGGTTTCAGCACGGATTTTGGTGGCCTCCATCTTGCCTTCTTCCTCGAACCGGGTGGCGATCCTTTTCCGTTCGGCCATCATGCGGTCAAAAACCGAGTTGGCATTTTCCGGCGGCAGATCGGCACGCTTGATGCGGACATCGAGTATCTGCATCCCATACTCACGCGCTTTGGCATCGCAGATTTTTGTGATGGTGGCCATGATTTGTTCGCGCCCCACTGTAATCGGGGGATGATAGGTCTGAACTTCCTCGGCTTCTTCGGAATCAGTGCTGTAGACGATCGGGCGTGTGGTGGAACGGATGACTTCATGGAAAGAGTGTCGGCCCAGCTCCATCCGCAAGGTGGAACGGATCAGGTCCCGCAGCCTCCCTCCAGCCAGTTCCTCCCGTTGGATGCTCTGCAGAAAGCGGAGGGGATTTCTGACTCTCCAGCGCGCATAACTGTCCACACGGGGTTTGATTTTTTCGAGAGTGACCACATCGCTCGGCTCTTCATCATATTCCAGAAGCCGGGCATCGAACTTCTGCAGCACCTGAAGGAACGGGATCTTCATGTACAGCCCGGGGCCTCTGGCAACACGTGGACCGCCATCGGTCGCTGTGCGAATCTCCGAGGCTATCTCTGAAAAGTCTTCATCGGATACGCGGTTGAGGATCACGCGCACCGGCCGGTTGAAGGTGAGCACCACCGCCTGTTCGGTCTCGGAAATAATGAAAAAGGTCGATGGGGCCAGAAAAGCGGCCAGGAAAACAACCACGATCACAAGGAAATTTCTCAGGGTCACTGTTCCATCCTCCAGTCATCGGTTGAAGCCTGAACATCCGCACCGGCTGTGGCATTGGGAATCTGGCGTGTGGAGAGATCGAGCAGAGGCAGGAGGCCTTTGAGGTTGGCATCGACCAGGGTGAGATCGATCTTCCTGGCCACCTCTTCAAGGGCCTCGAGGTACATGCGAAGTGTGGTGACATCCTTCGCCTTGCGGTATTCGGCCAGAACCGCAGAGAAACGCTCCACCTCTCCCTGGGCCTTCAGGACCCGCGCACGCGCATAGCCCGATGCCTCATTGATGATTCCCGCCGCTTTTCCTTTGGCACGCGGGATTTCTCCATTCTGATATCCGAGCGCCTCATTGATGTATTTCTGTTTGTTTTCCTTGGCGGTGACCACTGACTTGAAGGAAGGCTGAACTTCCACCGGTGGCTGAACATCCTGCAGGTTGACCGATGTCAGCAGCAGCCCCAGGCCATACTGGTCGGCCAGCTCCTGGGCATTTTCCTGTATCTCATCTTCGATTGCCGCTTTTCCTCCAGTCAGCGGCGCATCGACTCCATAATCTCCGATCACACGCCGCAGAGTGGACTCACAGATATCTTTGAGTGTCGCCCCGGTCTCATCGCCCGGCTCGCGAAAATTGAACATGAATGCGGCCGGGTCTTTAATGCGGTACTGGACAGCCAGCTCGACCATGATGATGTTCAGGTCACCGGTCAGCATGAGCGATTCGTCATGAACCGGAACTTTTGCTCCCGGGGTTTCCTGGCTTCGCCGTGAAGAGAGCTGCTGATCCGGGCTGCGATAGCCGATTGTGATCCGCCGAATCTGCTGGACATCGGGGGTCAGGACTGTTTCGATCGGCCAGGGCCATTTGACATGCAGGCCGGGGGGGAGTGTGCGGACATGCTTGCCGAAACGCAGCACCAGTCCGTTCTCAGTCGGGCCGACAGTGAAGTAGGGGCGTCCGGCGACCGCAAAGAAAAGGATCAGCAGAACCAGCGCGGTGATCCCCCCTGACCGGAAAATTCCTTTGACCTTGCGGCGCCAGTCCTGGGCGCTTTTACCCAGGATGATGACATTGTCATCCAGTGGCATCCTGCCTCCCCCTTTCAATTGACTATTGAAACTATACCCCACCAGATTGAATGAGTAAGGGGAACGAGGACCCGGGTCTTTAATTCCGGGGTGAGCAGAAGAATCGACCCGGTATGGATATGCCTGCGGTCAAGCCACCTGAACCAGAGCGCCGATGATATCCCTGGCAGCCAGAAGTTTCTCGCGCCAGCCCCCCGGCCCATTCGGAACCAGGAAGTAGCGTGGATGCTGCGACCAGACCTCGCCACACACCCGATCGATTCGTGCGGCTTCCTCGACAGACTCCTTACGGCCTGTTTCGGATTGAACATAATGCCCGGCCGCTCCGATGGCTGTCGATTGCAGGTGAATGACAGCCTGGTAGCGCGAAAGGTGTTCTTTCAGAGACATCCCGGTCTGAATGTAAAATGCCTGTTCAGAGCTGCCCAGGAGTTTCCAGTAAGCCAGAGAATCCAGTGTCCCACGATCACAGATGATCCGCTGAGGGTCTCTCTGCATTGCACAACAGGACTGCTCCAGCGCAATCTGTGTTCTGAAAACCGCTTCCTGGAAGGCTTCGGAACCCGGCTTCAGGCCGGCTTCAATCAGCAGGGTGGCCGACTCCGGAACCAGAAGATATCTCTCCGCATGAGGATCTGTGTGCCTCATTGTTTGCAGGAAGGAGGTTTTTCCCCCTCCCGGGCCACCCGTCAATACAATCGGCCGCGCCATCATCCCGGGATGAGAACCCTTTTCCCGAAAACAAGATGCCTGGCACGAGCGGGGTTATAATCCGGATCGTCCGGTGAAAGCGAGAAGGTGGTCAGAAAGGGTTCTTCAGCATGGATCACCCGTGGGCCTCCAAGCGAATAACCGACATGCCCGACCCGTCCATCCTCATGGGTAAAAAACAGCAGATCACCCGGCAGGAAGCTGGAGCCTTCCCCTGATGGAGCGATGTATTGCCCCACCAGCATCTGCTGATGGGAGTCTCTGGGCAGAATGATTCCCATCTCCCGATAGATCCGGTATGTAAATCCGCTGCAGTCAATCCCATTCCGGCTCATTCCACCCCACACATAAGGGGCCTCGAGAAACCCCTTGAGAAAGGATTCATCCACCGCCCGGGGGTGCAGCCGGTATTGCCCGGGGCTGTCCGTTTTCAACAGCCGGTTTGTGAAAAAATTTTCGCCAGGCGATTCGATCCAGGCCAGATAGCCATTCTCTGTCCGGCAGAGAAGCCATCGGGACTGTTTCAGGATCGGCTGGATTGGGTCTTGTGCGGCCCAGATGTGGGCAACAGGACTCCCCCGCGATGGGTCGCACCTTCCTGTCACTTCTTCCGGGCAGGCACAGAATCCAATCGCTCGAAGGGTTTCTCCGGGCAGCACAGACACCTGAAGATCGATCTTTTCACTCAGTGTTGAATCCGCCAGAAGTGTTTCCAGAGCCTTGACCTGGCTGGGATAAGCCACCCAGCCGGTCACACAGAATTTCCCTCCTGGCTTTGACTCGCCAACTCGCAGGGAAACAAACTCCATGGATGGCTGGAGCCGTACATCCTGGGTGAAACGGAAAAGAAAGGCTTCCAGATCATGAACATCCCGCACCATCCCGGGTATCAGGCGTGATTTCTGACGGGCAACACACTTCGGAATTTCTGTCATTGGGAGCCAGCCTGTTGCGCCGGGGCCAATCCCAGCAGGCGCTTGCCCTGGGAAAGGACTGGAAGGCGGATATGGATGCGAGTTCCACCACCTTCCGGGGATGAATTTCAAGTGTGCCTGAGTGCTCCCGGATGCAACGGTCCACCTGGGCCAGCCCCAGCCCGGAGCCGGTATCCTTGGTGGTGAATCCCAGTTCAAGGACATGATCCCGGATCTCGCCCGGGATGCCTTCTCCATTGTCCTCGAACTCGATCACAATCCAGTCGGAATCTTCATGGACACGGATAATCAGTGTGCCTCCTTCCGGCATGGCTTCGATGGCGTTCTTGATGATGTTCACAAAGGCGCGGCGCAGATCGACACGGTCCACAAAAAAGGTGATGTGGACCCCGGGAGGATAATACTCGACTCGAATCCCGTTATTGTGCAGCTCCGGCTGCATCAGATCGAGGGTTTCTTCAATCAGGTTGTGGGCGGACACCTCCTCGAACTGGGGCCTGCGTGGCCGCGCGGCATCCAGAAACAGGCTCAGGCGCTCATTCAGATTCTGGATCTCATCCCGGATAATGGAGGTGGTTTTCAGCAGGTTCTGCAATCCCTGTTTGCGCAGGTTCCGTTCCAGGAGCTGAACATGAATCCCCATGGAGTTGAGTGGATTCCGAATTTCATGAGCCAGGCTGGCCGAGAGGGTTGCCAGCGCTGCCAGCCGTTTGCTCTCACGTTTCTCTGCTTCACGGCGCTTCTCTTCGGTGATCTCCAGCACCATCACCAGCGCACCCTCGAAACGGCCCCGATCCCCATAAAGCGGAACAATTTCCAGGCGGACCGCGCGAGGCTCCTCCTGGATCAGGATGGCTTCCACACCTTTGCGTTCTTCTCCCGAACGCAGGCAGCCACGGATTGGTTCGATAAGGTCTTCATCTTTGATAAAGCTGGCCATTGGCTTGTGGCGGCTGAGGCGATGGTCGAATCCGAGAAGTTCTCCGGCACGGCGGTTGGCGAAACGAAGGGTCTCCAGGCTGTCAAAGACCAGCACCCCTTCGGTCATTTCCTCGAATATCAGATTCAGCAGATCCCTCTCTTCAGCGACTTCCTGAAGGGTATCGACCAGCACCTCCCGGTCGAGCTTGGCCTGCTTGCCAAGAATACGACTGATATAGCCTGTCCGCATGAACTTCGCCGCTTTCCCTCTGCCCGAGACCTGTATTCAGGAGAATCCCTCAGAAAATAAGTTACATGAGGCGGCCTGCCAGAAACACTCCTTTGTGCTCGCTGGCTTTATTTTCTCAATGCGATCGAGTCGATAACCACCTCAACATCCGCCTCATCGCAGGGATCCAAACGCAGCGCGGCAATGCGCCCCCGCCATCGTGGGTTGCTCGACAGATCGAACACGTATTCATGCATCTCACCATCCCTCTGCAGCGGAAGGCTCAGGCTGGTGGCCTCGCTGATGGAAGAACCCTCGGTCGACCAGAACACCTGGCAGTGGGAATAGTCTTTTATTTGTCCGGTGATCTTCATCCTGAGAGAGAGCTTTGAATAATCCTCGGCCTTGATCCCATTCAATCCGGCCATCAGCGCGGGATCTTTCGAAGAAGTTCGAAAATGGAGTGCGCCATCGGCTGTTTTCAATGGCCCGGTGTTCATCATGGTGCGCCAGTCCCCCGGCTCCCGGTCAAAATCCCAGGAGGAGACCAACGGCTGCGGAGGGAAATCATAAGGCCCCAGCCCCAGATCGGCTGGAGAGAGGTTCTCCGGCCAACCCGAAGGATCTCCCTTGCCGAATACAGCGCGGATCTTTTCGTACATCTCGAATCCATATTCGGTTGCCGGTTCGATGTAGCTCCCTTCGCCCCATTCATTGGCCGGGCCAAGAACAATAAAGGGCTTTTTCGCGCTTATTGCATAATCCCGAGCGGCGGTCAGAAGTTTTTCAAAAAAGTTCGGGAGTGCGCCCTTCGATGACAAGGGATTTATCCCCATGCCAGGGGCGTGAATCCCAGCCTGTGTCCACAACCGGGTAGTAGGTGAGAGAGCCGCACATCCGGTCGCGTCTGGCCCAGGTCCCGGGTTCGGAAGCGACCACATCCTCAAAACGGTAGCGCTTCATGTTCATCGCGGCTTCAGCTGCGGTGCCCCACTCATGGTAGTTGGTTGCACCGGCATAACCTTCATCCAGAAGAGTTTGAACCTGGTTCTCACTTTCATGGTTGCCCATGGCGATAAAGGTGATGCCTTTGTAGCCGGCGTCCCGCGCCATCTGCTGTGATTCCTGCAGAGCGGCTGTGACTTCCGCGGAACCACCAAAATCATTCCGGATCAAATCTGGCGCCCAGATGAAGACCGCCGGTTTTCCATCAACCTGGCAGTAGCTTTTGAGTGGAAAATACTTTTCGATCCATTCCCGGGTCACTTTGCGCCAGTCCTCGCGGTCGTGGCTTCCGGGGGGATTGTGGTTAGCCCACATGATCGCAACCTTGAGGAAATCCCGGTAACGGGCCTCCCGGTAGGCATCGAACCAGTGGTTTAGAATCTGCTGCCCACGGCACCAGTACCAGTCCACCAGGAAACATTGAATTCCATTCTCCACTGCCCATTTGATCTGCCAGTCCACGCATTCGGGCTTGCCTTCATCATAATACCCGAGCAAAGGCTTGCGGATCGGGGCGACAGTGCGAATGCAGTCCCATTTGGCCGGGCTGTCCCAGCCGGGGAAATAATACATGCACACATCCACTTCGCCGGAAACCGGCTGTGGAGGAGGGGGATAGGGCAGTGGAGTGACTGCGCGCTCCGGATAAAACCGCAGAGTCGTTTGCGCAAGAACTGGCTCCTCGAGGCCTGTAATCTTCAGGGAAACATCCCGGTCTCCTGCCTGTTCTGAAACCACTGTCCAGGTGGCCACGGCAATATCTCCATAGCGCAGGGATTGGAGCTCGGTGACCTGGCTGCCTTTTTTCAGGGTGATGCCAGGCGGGATCTGAAGTTCCAGCCGGCACCCATGTGCGCTGCCTCCTCCCAGGTTGGAAATGCGCGCCATGAGCGAGGCTTCCCGGTTCTGGCGGTTGACTCCATTCTCAAAACCGAAAGACCGCACCTCAGATCCGGAGGGCCTGCCGGCTCACTTGAAAGGGTTACAGATTCAATTTCGATGCTGTTATCTTTGCCTTCCGGCAGGCGCAGCCCAAGGGCATTGACCGGCTTGCGCCAGCTGGGAATCCCCGCCAGCAGCAGGTTGTAAGTCCGCATCCGCCCATCGCCTTTTACTTCGATATCCTGGCTCTGCAGGCCACGCTCCCCACCACAGCCCCAGAGCAAACCGAGGATCCCTGTCCTGGAACTGCGCAGGCGGATGACTGCCCAGGTCAATTCGGGCCAGCAGTCGAGCTCGAGTGGTGGTGAAAACAGAAGCTGCTCCCCGGGGAGAACAGCCCAGGGGGCTTTTCCGTGTGAAAAGGTCCAGGTGGTTTCACTCGAGGGGGTCGCCCCGGAAGACCAATCACAGATTTTGATAAAATCAATTTCGAAATGGCTGCCCTCATAGAGATCCAGACGCAGTTTGTGAATGGTTCCCTCGGTCTGCCAGAAGGGAGCCACGACAATGTCCTCCCACTCATTCCCGCCCTGAACCCGGAAGCGTGATTTTTTCTCCTCGGAAAGGCCTCCATAGGGACCATCTGTGGTCCCAGTCCAGAACAGATCCCCCATGCCTGGGTGATCGGCTTTGAGACGGATATGGATGTACTGCCAGGGGCTGGCAGTGATCGATTGGCCTTCACACATCAGAAAGGGATCCCAGGAAGTTGTTCGGAACGAAAGGGTCCCATCGGCAACCTGAAGTTGATCCACCTGCTCATTCGGGATCCAGGCCTTCAGGTCTTTTTCCGATTCAAAGTTCCATTCAGGCAGTGTGCAACCGGCACTCAGTGAAGATACGAGGACCAGGAGAGCCACAAGAATATTCATGATGTTTTCCTTTGTCTGAAACCGCAGGGGGATGTTTATGTGCCGATGATACCACAGCGCAGGCTGATCTATTCAAGAGTATCCTCCAAGCCCATTCCACACTGGAGGGGGATGCCTCAGGCTCCTTCACACAATCTCAGCGTAGACACGCGCCCTTTCCACGCTGGAGGGGGATGCCTCAGGCTCCTTCAAAATAAATCAATCAGTGCCGAACCATTTTTCAAAAGAATCTTTTCGATTCATGATATGTAATATTTTTTGATATGTATCCGTACTAATATTATAAGAAAATATATTTCAGTTGCAGGAAGGTTTCTCGATAATTACAGTAGTTATCGAACCATTGGCAGGGGAACTGTTGATTTTGTCAAGGAACTTTGCCTGCCATGAGCCTACGCCAGAAGAAACAGTGGTTCAACGACGATGCCGACAGGATTGATTGATTCCATGTCCATGACAAAGCTGAGTCTCCGACGTATCGCACTCAATGCCCTTGGGCTGCTTGTTTTAATTCCTTTTCTCGGAATTGTTTATCTCTTTTGGGATGAGGTGAAAGGGAAATGGGTTCCGCTGCTTTTTCTCCTGTTTATTGCCATCCTTGGGTACGCCCTGGTCTGGACTCTGGTGGCGACACTCACACGGGTCATGAAGGGCCTGGAAAAGGTCTCACGGGGTGAGGCGACTTCGATCGAAGTGGATTCCGGACCGGACCCGCTTCGGGAGATGGCGGAAATCATCAATGCCCTCAACAAACTGACCAATGATTTTCATGAGAATGCACGGCAGCTCCAGACCTTCATTCAGCAGTTTGCGACTTTGACCGAGCTGACCGAGATCACCGCCAAAATTCCGGATATCCATGAGCTGCTTGGCCTGGTGTTGCGAAGAGCCATGGCGAATACATACGCCCGCAAGGGTACAGTCATGCTGATTCGTGAAGGAGAGGAATCTTTTGAGATCATCGCCTCAGAGGGATGGAAAGCCGAGGACATCGCACCGATCGAAATCAAGGGCAGCCTGGCTTTCTCTGTCATTGAAACCGGCGAACCGCTCCTTGTGACTGACCTGAACCTGCATCCTGAGCTGGGGCATTCCCATGATTCAAGCCGTTACCAGTCTTCCTCTTTCCTGATCATGCCCCTCAAGACCAAATCGACTGTGATCGGGGCAGTCTGTCTGTCGGAAAGGGGAGGCAATCTTCCGTTCACTCATCAGGATCAGCAGTTCCTGACAGTCGTGCTTGGCCAGATCGGTTATGCAGTGGAAAATGCACGCCTGCTTAAACAGGCACGTGATTCTGCGGATGCTCTCAAGGAGGTTGTCAACTGCCAGGAAGTCAAGATCAAGGACGCCTGGGAGCAGATCCTGCGTTCGGAAAAACTCTCGGCGCTGGGTCAGTTGATCGCCGGTGTGGCGCATGAGCTCAACAACCCGCTGACATCCATTCTCGGTTATACCGGGCTGGCGATTGAGGCCCTGGGGGATGGGGATTCCAGGGTTGTCAACCGCCTGGACACGGTCATGAAAGAGGCGAGCCGGGCCACTCGCATTGTCCAGAATCTCCTGTCATTCGCCAGAACCCGGAAATCAGAAAGGCAGATGGCGCAGATCAACGATATCATCGAGAACATCATCTCTCTGCGTCGCTATGACCTTCGCTCAAACCGGATTGACCTTGTGACCGAGCTCGATCCCGAGCTTCCGAAGACCCTCCTGGATTCTGATCAGATTCAGCAGGTCCTGCTCAACCTGGTGAACAATTCGGCCCAGGCGATGGGATCAGATGGACTCCGCCAGATCACCCTTGGTTCCCATTTCGATGAAGACTCGGTGTATTTTTTCGTCAGAGACACCGGATGCGGGATTCCAGAATCTGTCGCATCCAGGATATTCGAACCCTTTTTCACGACGAAAGAAGGAGATTCGGGAAATGGCCTTGGCCTCAGTATTTCTTCGGGAATCATCAAGGAGCATGGGGGTGAAATGCTGCTCGAGAGCCAGGAGGGGATCGGAACCACAATGACTGTCCGGCTTCCTCGCACCAACCGGCCTGAGGTCCTTTCAGCCGAACGAAAAGAGGTTATCCCTGCTCCGCAGGCGGTCTCTGACCAGCGGATTCTTGTGGTTGATGATGAAGAGCCGATCGCCCTGCTGGTGGCTGAATACCTGGACAGCATGGGAAGCGAGGTTCATGTCTGCACCTCTGGAAAACAGGCCCTTGAGAGAATCGATTCGGAGGCATTCACACTTATTCTCAGCGATGTTCGAATGCCGGATGTGGATGGTTTCACCGTCTTCAAAGAGGTGGAAAAGCATCGTCCGGAGCTGGTCCGGCGCTTTGCTCTGATGACCGGAGATGTTACCAACAAGGAAATCCGCAAGTTTGCGGAGGACCATGGCCTTCCGATCCTGCATAAACCTTTCACCAAGCAGGAAGTTCTCGAAACACTTTCCCAGTTCGCCCTGACCTAATACTACAGCGCTAATCGGATTCGGCGAGAAGGATGTAAGTGGAGCATCCACAAATGGATATTCAGCTAAGGCGTCATTCCCGCGAAAGCGGGAATCCAGATCCGGGCGGGGCATTCCTCGCCTCTCCGAAGATGTTACCCGGAATCCAATAAATCCGTAGCCGCACCAAGTGGATTCCCCTTTTCAGGGGAATGGCGTCGCGAGAACCCCTTTAGCGCTGTAGTAATAGCGCTTCGCCCGTTGAATCAAGTGCAGCCTCCTTTCTGCAGATGATCCGTTCAAGGCCAAAACGCGTGCCTTATATGGCGGTCGACCGGATTTCTCCTCCCTTGGAGTTTTTGTTGCCCCCTGTTAGCTTTCCCTTTTTCAAGAGGGGTTATGTCTTCACGCGGTTCGATTCATTGGTTCGGAACTCTTGTTCTCATCGGTGCGATTTTCTGCTGGTCCCTGATACCTCCCATGCTGAAGGTGTTTACATCCCTTCTGGATGGATGGACCACCAATGGGGTGCGCTACCCCTTTGCCTCTCTGCTTTTGATTTTCCCGCTTTTGTATGAGTATCGACACCGGGAGGTCGATCGCAGAATCTGGATGACAGCATTGATTCCGACCGCTTTCAATGTCATTGCACAGGTTTCCTGGAGCTGGATTCCCTATTATCTCGATGCAACCCGGATGGGTTTTTTTGTCAGGATCTCTGTGGTGTTTTCAATCCTGGGTGGTTTTGTCTGTTTCCCAGAAGAAAGGGGGTTGATGAAACACCCCTTTTTCTGGCTGGGAGTCATCGGCTGCTTTTTGGGAATCACCATCATGTCCTTCGGCGGGGAGGCAGTTCCGGAGGGGGCTTCGCTGGTTGGGATACTGCTGGCACTGGGCTGTGGTGCGAGTTATGGGCTGTATGCAGTCGCGGTTCGTTACAGTCTGAAAGGGGCGCGCCCCTGGGTGGCCTTCCCGGGTCATCTCCTTTTACACCTCTTCGGCTTTGCTGGTCTTCATGCTGATAGAAGGCCAGCCGGCACAGCTGTGTGCGCTGACTGTCCCCCAGTGGCTGCTATTGCTGCTGTCGGCTGTGATTGGAATCGGTGCTGCGCACACCCTGTACTACATCGCCATCGAACGCCTGGGGGTGGCGATCAGCAGCAGCACCCAGCTGGTCGCTCCTTTCCTTACCTCCTATTGGTCCTACCTCGCGCTGGGAGAAATGATTACCCTGACACAGTGGATCGGTGGTATTATCCTCTTCCTGGGCGGGGTGGTGGTGATCCTTTCGCAGACCAGCATAACTGCTGAGGCTTTCACCTCTGAGGCTCTGGTTGAACCGGATGCACCTGATTGATCTGATGGGAAATGTCCTGCTCGAAGGGACTTCATTAAAAAGGAATCATGTTTACCGGACTCATCGAAGGCACTGGATGTGTGGAATCCCTCAAAACTGGTGAGGGTGGATGGATTCGTCTCGCCAGCCTGCCATGGACAGCAGCCGCTGTTCCTGGTGAAAGCATTGCAGTCAATGGTGTGTGTTTGACTGTGACAGCCAGCGAGGAGGGCTGGTTCACTGCGGATCTTTCACCTGAGACTCTGTCCCGTTCCAATCTGATCGATCTGAAAACCGGGGATCCGGTCAACCTCGAGCGCCCCCTCAGACTGGGAGACCGCCTGGGGGGCCATCTGGTTCTGGGTCATGTGGATGGAGTCGGCATCCTGGTTGAATCAGTCGCTGAAGGCGCTTTCTGGCGGATGGAATATGAAGTTCAACCCCAGCTGATGCGATACATTGTAGAAAAAGGCTCCATCGCAGTGGATGGAATCAGCCTCACCATTGCCGGCCTTGAAGATAATCGATTTGAAGTGGCGGTCATTCCATCGACTCGTGAGATGACCAACCTTCGCACCT
Source organism: Candidatus Hinthialibacteria bacterium OLB16 (assembly GCA_001567115.1). Taxonomy (GTDB): domain Bacteria; phylum Hinthialibacterota; class Hinthialibacteria; order OLB16; family OLB16; genus OLB16. The sequence goes on from LMZT01000080.1 coordinate 17,602, forward strand.
GCAAGATTGGCCATCGCGCCAATATCGAAACCGACATCATCGCCAAACATGTCGAAGCGCTCCTCCACCCTTATCACGAAAGGGCAAAAATCACACAGGACTTTCTCAATGAGCATGGATTCATATAATGGCGGTCAGCCGATCCGGCGGGACTGGAAAAATTCAACCCCCGCTGGATATGTGCTTTGGAATAGATTTCAATTGAAACAATCAGCCGGGATAGCTCAGTCGGTAGAGCAACGGTTTCGTAAACCGTGGGTCCGGGGTTCGAATCCCCGTCTCGGCTCCATGCTTTTTCCTGATGCTGCCCCCATTTCAGAGGGTGCCTTTCCATAACAATCACCTGAACCACGAAAGGATGATTTCATGTACAGAACACTGATCGGGCTCGCACTCCTTGTGATCTCTGTGGCGATAGAGGCGCAGGATAATCCACCTGCAAGGAAACAATCGAGTTTCTTTTACCCCCCCGCGATGATTCAGAAAGCAGTGTCGAATGCAGCCACCCACCCGTGGGCAAAGGATATCCAGGAGACCATCAGGACTCAGGCGCAGCCCTGGCTGGAGACTTCCGATGAGAAACTGTGGGAGATGATGTTCGGGCCTGGAATTACACGTTCCTGGATGGTCTGGTCGGATGGTTTCTGCCCGGCCTGCAAGAAGGATGTGCGCATGTATGACTGGGTGATCTCCATCTGGGAACACCCATTCAAAGTCCAGTGCCCCCACTGCAGCCAGCTGTTTCCGACGAATGACTTCGAGGCCTATATTAAAACAGGCCTCGAATTGGATGGATCATTCAATCCGGCAAAGGCCGACCGGAAACTGCTGTTCAACACAGCCCATCCCGATCCCTCCGACCCGCTGCATCAGTTCGGGGTGGATGATGGCGAAGGTTATACCGAGGGGGGCAAACGCTGGCGGTTTATGGGTTATTTCCAGGTCGCGGGACAGTGGCGGCGCATGGTGGTGGGGGGAGCGCGCGCCCTTTCGGAGGCCTATGTGGCCACGGGAGATCCGGTGTATGCCCGCAAAGCCATGATCCTGCTGGATCGTGTGGCGGATGTCTTTCCGAATTTCATTTTTAAAGAACAGGGGCTGGTCTATGAAACCTCCGGACATCGAGGAACTGTGACAACCTGGCATGATGCCTGTGAGGAGGTGCGTGAACTGGCGCAGGCTTATGATGCGGTGTTTGATGGGGTTGCAGGAGATCAGGCGCTGATTGATTTTCTGTCCCGCAAAGCAGCGGAAAACCAGCTGGCTAACTCAAAGAAGTCTCTGGCGGATATCCGAAAGAATATCGAGGACAGGATTCTCCGTGAAACTCTGGCCCATCCGGATAGAATTGAATCCAATTATCCTCGAACCCCGATCTCTTTGCTGACAATCCATGCAGTCCTCGGAGAGCCGGAGAGCCAGGCCCGGGTGGATGCACTCTTTGATGAAATCCTGAAAGAATCTTTGAAAGAAGAGGGCATGACTGGCGAGAAAGGGCTGGCAGGTTATTCCACCATCTTCCCCAGGGGAATTTCTGAGGTGGTCTTAAGGTTTGAACGGGGCCAGCCGGGGTTCATGGAGCGCCTGTGTGAGCGTTACCCGCAGCTGTATAAGACTTTCCGGTTTCATGTGGACACCTGGTGCCTGCAGAAGTTCTACCCGGAGATTGGCGATTCGGGAGGCTTTGGGCTGCCGGTAGCGATATACAAAGGGGTGGATTTCAACCAGGGGACACTGGCTCCGACAGGCTATCAATTTCTTTACCACCTTTACAAAATCTACAAGGATCCCGCTTTTATCCAGGCGCTTTACCAGGCCAATAATAATTCCACCAATGGGTTGCCTCATGATTTGCTCGAGGAAAACCCGGCGCTGGTCCAGGAAACAGTCCAGAAGGTCATCGATCAGTCCGGCACGACGATTCCACTTGGGGATGTCAACAAGGAAGAATGGGGGGTATCGATCCTGCGTGGGGGCGAAGGGGAAAACAGTCATGCGGCATGGATCGACCAGGATGCCGGAGGGCGCCATGGGCATTTTGGAGGATTGAATATCGGCCTGTTTGCCTGGGGGCTCGATTTGATGCCCGATTTTGGCTATCCACCGGTCGGGTATGGTGGCTGGGGAGCACCGAAAGCGGTGTGGTATACACGCACCGCCGCACACAACACAGTGGTGGTGGATGGCAAAAACCATGCAACAGGAAAAGGCCGTGCGACTCTCTGGGGAAGCGGAGAAAAGGTTCACCTGGTGAGGGTTTCAGCCCCAGACCTGATCCAGGGAGCCACTTTTGAACGGACTTTAACCTCGATCGAGCTGGATGATCAGCGCTTCCTGATGTTTGATGTGTTCCGAGTGTGCGGTGGAAAGGACCATGCACGCTTTCTGTCATCGTTCTATGGGAAGGTCACCTGCGAGGGGTGGGTTCCGTTCGAGTGACTGCGGAGTACGGATTCGATACAGAGACACGCGGATTCCGGATGGATCCCAACCCGCAGGCATCATGGAGTGTCGATTGGGCCATCGATGACCGGCTCAAACTGGCATCGATCAGCCATCCGATCCACCTGCGCCTGCATGAACTGACACAAGGCGCAATTCCGGCCCTTGGGGAGTGCTGGATCGCTGGAGGCCAGTTCAGTGGCCATGAGGAATGGATTCCCCGCCTGATGGTTCGGCGGCAATCCACAGATGAACCATTGACATCCACATTTATTTCGGTCATCGAACCCTATGCTGGAAGGCCGACCATTCGTTCAGTTAAACGCCTGGATGTATCTATGGGGAACTCCCCGGCTCGCGATGAACAGGCAGTGGCGATCCAGATCGAGACTGCTTCGGGAGAAACAGTGGTTTATGCCGATGCGGCGGACAGGAGTGATCCGGCAGCGCCGGTCTGCCAGCTGGGCAATGGAATGGCTGTCGAAGCCAGGGCACTGGTGGCGGTGGCCAGAGAGGGAAATCCAGCCCGAATCGCCCTGTTCGATGGGAAGCGGTTCTCCAGCGGGCATGGCGAGGTTTCACTCAAAGGCATCCAGCCCGTTTTTGAGATCGAAAAGAACACGAATGAAACGAAGATCCTGAGAGGCGATCCGGAAGGGGTCGAAAAAATGGCCTTGGAAGTAAGTATTGCCAACAGATTTAAGTTAAAGAGAAAGATTCCCGAAGAGTGCGGGGAATCATGAGATGTCATCATTCAATCGGATGGAACGAGAGGTGAGGTGGATGGGAGTGAAACCGGATTGGTGGATTCGCAAAATGGCCCTGGAACAAAAAATGATCGAACCCTTCGAGGATCGCCTGGTCCGCAAAGATGTGATCAGTTATGGCCTGTCATCCTATGGGTATGATATCCGGGTGAGCCGCGAATTCATGATCTTTGAGAACAAAGGCACAACCCTGATGGATCCCAAGGCGGTCGATATGCAGGCGCTGGTGAGTTTCGAGGGGGATGCCGCCATCATCCCGCCAAATTCCTTCGCCCTGGCGAAAACAGTGGAGTATTTTCGGATTCCCCGGGATGTTCTCACCATTTGTGTTGGAAAATCGACCTATGCGCGTTGCGGAATCATCATCAATGTGACCCCTTTTGAACCGGAGTGGGAAGGAACCGCAACGCTTGAAATCAGCAATACCTCCCCTGTTCCAGCAAAAATCTATGCGGAGGAGGGGATCGCCCAGGTCATCTTCCTGTCGGCGGATGGTGTGTGCGAGGTGTCCTATGGAGATCGCAAAGGGAAATACCAGGGGCAGAAAGACATCACCCTTTCACGAGTATAACGGATTGCCTTTCATGCTCCCGAAGCGAACACGAGGGGGAGGAGTTTTTTCGAAAAAGCGGTTATGCGTTGACTTTTACAGAACAGGGAAGTAGAA
>LMZT01000081.1 GCA_001567115.1 Candidatus Hinthialibacteria bacterium OLB16
GGGGGTTTCCGCCAGAGATATCAGGGGCGGGCGGCGCCCTGAAGCAGCGAAAGAACGGTCGACTGGGTTTCTGGTTCCGCCAGGTTCCCCAGATGGCCGCCATCCGGAGAGAGCACCAGCCTTTCATCCGGGAAGGTCTCTTTGAGCCAGCGGACATCTCCATCCGACAATAGAAAATCATTCATGTTGGTAAAGACAAAGGCTTTCCGATTCTCCAACAGGTTGTGTTGATGGGATTTCAGATCGCAGGCGTATTGAAGATATTCTGCCGATATCCTGCCCTTTTCTGTTCGGAGTGTGGGCAGGACAAAAATTGGTAATAGTCTTTGTATGAGTAGAGCAGGATCTCCTCATATTCATCCTCACGGTTCATCAGCCCGGGTTCATGAGTGAGCCGACCGATGTTGGTGATCCGCTGCGAGGCATGAATCGTGTCACGAAGTGAGATGCGGTAGAGCAGGCCGATCAGGAACTGGGCTTCAACCGGAGTGAAAACGGGCGGAGTTTTGAACTTATCCGGAGGCTTGAGGAGTTTGCTGGCCTTGTCGATAGCAGCCTGCATCCGGGTTTCTCGTTCACTCGCCGGCCAGGTGACCGGAGCATTGTAAAAGGCATCGAGCTGGGTCATTCCATAAAAGAGATCCAGCGGCGGATTGATGGCGACATACCGGTCAAACTGGATGCCTTTGAGCTTACCTTGAGTTTCCCCGGCAGCGATCAGCAGAGTGTGATAGGCCCCGAGCGACATCCCCATGAGAACCCGGCCTTGGATCCGTTCTGGGTAGCGTGCCTGGAGATCCCGATGGATGGTCTCGAGGGCCATGGCGATATCCCGGCCATCGATCGGGCCATATCCCGGCACCGGAACCGAAGAAATGCGCTGGATAAACTCCCAGTTCATCGAGCTGCTCAAAGAGACCACCGAATAACCCGCATCAAAAAGTAATTCAGCCAGCGCAAGTGTCGAAGTGCTGTCCCGGTGCCCGCCCATTCCGGGGAGGATATAAACAAATGTTGCGGGTTCCTTCTGGAGCCAGAGTGAATAGGGGATTTTTTCGCCTGTCGGTGCGAAGAAGACCTTTCTGTTTTGCGTTTCAGGAAAGAAACCCGGCTCCTCCGGCTGGAAGCGGACAGCCTGGAGCGTTTCGATGGCGCTTTCATCCTCTGAGGCGCTGGTGGGGATAACAGTTGCCTCGCGCCGGTCGACTGCATACATATCCCGTGAGAGCGCGTAGGGGTCATACTCGGATGTGGTGAACTGGCGATAACGGATCACTTCATCGGACAGTCGGTTATAGGTAAAGATCGGGCCGGCGGGAAAGAGGTAAGTGGCCGGGTTCAAAAGGGTATCACCAATCTTGCCGAACAGGTCTCTTTCACTGCTGGGACCAAACAGGGGAAGCATGAGGTACATGTGGTTGGACCATCCCCATTTTCCGAAGGTCAGACCGGTATCTTCTCGGGATGGTGGGATATCCCAGTGTGTGGCGGGATCGAAGAGGCCAAGGATTCCGACAGTGGTATTGATCCCAAAACGCTGGGTTTCATTCCAGGCCCCGGCCCATTCCGCCTGAAGCAGGTTGTTAACCAGGCGGACCGGATAAGCCAGATTCTCACCGGCATTGTTGACACATTTGCGCACCGGACGGGGAATGATGAGACGATAGACATAGGCGGTCGGGTGGATCAGGCCGATCATGATGCCATGGTTCAGAAATCCGAGGGATCGGTTGACCGGTTCGATCGGATCACTGATGGGTGATGGGTAGGATATTTCAATCGATGCAGACTTTCCGGCTTCCTGTGGGGGCTGTTGAGCCAGGATGGGGGAAAGGATGGCAACAAATAAAAATGCCGACAGTAGAAGGAATCGGTGGATCATGCATCCTGAGGAAGCCGCCTGGCCGGAACCCCTTGCAACAGCAGGGTCGTCCAGTGTCATTGAACCCAACGACACCACTGATTCGAGGCTGCTTCGCTTCACTCCTTCCAGACCTTGATTTTCCCGATCCCAGCCACAGAACACACCCCGGGACATCTGGATTCTGGAATCCGGATAGTTCCCCACCCCGGGGCAATGGTTGTCCAATTATAATGATTTTCGGCCGAAATCATGCTGGAAGAAAGAGGAATTGCACTTTTTCTTCTGA
>LMZT01000082.1 GCA_001567115.1 Candidatus Hinthialibacteria bacterium OLB16
CCCGGGCCTGCTCCAGGGCGCCGTCCTCCTCCCACCACTCCTCCAGGCCTTCCGGCTCCGGGTGGGCGCCGGACCACCATACCCGGGAAAGGAATCGGAATGCGGGGAATCAGAACAACCGGGTTGAAAGTAATCCATGGGATGCCGATCTGGATTCTTCTGGGCAGAAACCATGAGGCGATGGTGATCGGCCGGGTGAGGGTGAGTCCTCCGGCCGGGCCAACAAGGATATTCCCGGCTGCATCGACCAGTACAATCGTGACCACCACCTGGGTGACCAGAGCACCACGGCGGTCATAGATGACATTGCCGATCTGGGTGTATGGAATGAAGACCCCCCCGAGGAAAAAACGCCGTTGCAATGAGATCCGATTCCCCTCGGCCTGCCGGGTCTCCTCCGCAGCGGCAAGATTGATTTCCTCTCGAACCACCGAGGAGACACGCTTTCCATCTTTGGTGGCAACCTGTATCTGAGCAAAAATTTTGTCTGCTGAGGGTGGAGGCGCACCCTCCCCCTCCAGGAACTGGATGGTCTGAGAAATGGTTCCGGCAAGGGAAATTCCCTCGGCATACTCCCCGCTGGCCATTTTGACGAAGTTGTCTGGAACCACTTTGATGTCGCTGACTTCGATATTGGTCCTCGGGCCGATGGTATAGGTCACATAATCCGAAGCCCCCACACTGTATTCAACCTCGACCGGAACCACTTTGGTGCGGACCACCGGGACCATGTCGACATGAGGGCTGCCTTGGTGCCCTCCATCGCCCTCCCAGGAACCATGGTCACTTGACGCAAACAGGACCTGAGGGGTGGTGAAGAAAGAAACAATCAGGCACAGGATCAACAGAGAACACTGCCGGCTCGATATCATGGGGGTTTTCCTTTCTGGGGCCTGTTGCCTGAAGCAGATCAATAGTGCGATCCCGCAGGGACATACTCGACATACTGGACAGTCCGGTATTCCACCTGGATGTAAAAGCAGGTGCCATCCACCTGGAAAACGACCTCATCTCCAGTGGTGGGGTTCCCCAGCCAGTCTTCCGGGACTACAAATTCAACCTGGCCGCTGGAACCGACATTCTGGGTGGAACTGGGTGAAAACTTCTTCCCATTTCTTTCGATCCTGGATGTCATCTTGACTGTGGCACGGGAACACCCCCCTGCCTGGACACCGACCTGTATTTTGAAGCATGGCTTTTTGTGGTGGCTGTCCCAGACACCCTCATCGACTTTGAGTATCTGAGGTTTGATCCAGGGTTGTGCTTGAGCCTCCTGGCAGGAAAGGGCGAATGCCAGGCACACAAGCAGGGCGAAGAGAAGAGATGAAATCCATCTCACCGCGGGCTACCTCCCAAGGATGAGATAACAGGCCATGGATAGAAATCCACACCATGAGCATGGTAGAGCTGCGCAGATCCGGAAACAATCAATATTTCTCATGCAGGAAAAAATAAATCCCCGTTTCTCCGGACGCCGCTTCATGCGATATCTCGTACTGTTTTCTGAATAACCGGGCGGAGTGAAAGAGCGAAGGGGTTTGCATCCGCAATTCGGTTTGCTCATACTCAATAAATAAACCGAAAGGGGGCTCTCAACTTTGAGTCAAACAGAAAAACAAGGCATTGAAACCATCGCTCTGCATGGAGGGCAGATTCCTGATCCGACCACGAACTCACGGGCTGTCCCCATATACCAGACGACATCGTATGTTTTCAACTCAGCGGAACATGCGGCCAACTTATTCGCTCTCAAGGAATTCGGGAATATCTACACCCGGTTGATGAACCCCACCACCGATGTGCTTGAGAAACGGCTTGCATTGCTGGATGGAGGAACAGGCGCCCTGGCGGTGGCTTCAGGCCAGGCTGCCATCACCCTGTCGATACTGAATATCACCCAGGCTGGCCAGAACATTGTCGCGGCCAGTTATCTGTATGGCGGCACATATAACCTTTTTCATTACACCTTCCCCAAGCTGGGAATCAAGGTGAAATTTGTCGATTCCTCGAAACCCTCCGAGGTCGAGAAGGCGATCGATGACAATACACGCCTGGTATACATGGAGTCGATCGGGAACCCGAAGAACAATGTGGATGATTTCCCGGCCATCTCGGATATCGCCCACAGGCATGGGATTCCATTCTTTATCGATAACACTGTCAGCCCCCCGCCGATCTTCCGCCCCTTTGACTGGGGAGCGGATGTGTCAGTCTATTCGCTCACCAAGTTCATCGGCGGGCATGGAACCAGCATCGGTGGAGCGATTGTCGATTCCGGAAAATTCAACTGGAACAATGGAAAGTTCCCGGAGCTGGTGGAACCGGATCCCTCCTATCATGGAGTCAGCTACTGGCAGGCATTCGGTCTGCATGACAAAGCTGTTGTCCCGGGAATCGCCTATATCATCAAGGTGCGTGTCCAGCTGCTGCGCGACATCGGGGCGACCCTTTCGCCTTTCAACTCGTTCCTGTTCCTGCAGGGGCTGGAGACCTTGCCGCTGCGTGTCAGGGAACATGCCAGAAATGCCCAGGCAGTGGCCGAGTGGCTGGAAAAACACCCGGCGGTATCGTGGGTCAATTATCCCGGACTGCCGAGCCATTCGGACCATGAGAGGGCGAAGAAATTTCTCAAAGAGGGCTGCGGCGCCATTATTGGATTCGGAATCAAGGGTGGAAGGGAAGCGGGGATCAAGCTGATCAACTCGGTCAAGCTGCTTTCGCACCTGGCGAACATCGGTGATGCCAAGAGCCTGATCATCCACCCGGCTTCCACAACACACCAGCAGCTTTCCCCGGAAGAACAGCTCTCCACCGGCGTGACCGATGATTTTGTCCGCCTGACAGTTGGCATTGAAAGCCTGGAGGATATTCTGGCTGACCTGGATCAGGCATTGAAAGCCAGCCAGAAGTAAGGTTCGATGATCTGCAATGAGTGATCCGGCGAATGCCCTTCTTGAGGCAAGGAAGAAAAATTACGACCTTCCCGAAAGCCCTCGTTCAGTCGGATGGACTCACATCCAGCGCGCGACAGTTGCAGACAGGGAGAATCCCTTTGTCCTGGAAACTGGAAAGACCCTCTGGCCGGTTGAGGTGGAATATGAAACCTATGGCCGCCTCAACCGCACCAGAGACAATGCCATCATGGTCTTCCATGCCCTGTCCGGAGACGCCCATGTAGCCGGCTGGGATGCCGATGCCGAAAAAATGGGCCGCACCTGGCGCCTGGCCCGGCCCGGCTGGTGGGATGACTTCATCGGTCCCGGCAAGCCGCTCGACACGGGCCGTTATTTCATCATTTGCGCCAATGTGCTGGGCAGTTGTTATGGAACCACTGGCCCGACATCGATGTGCCCTTCGGCCGGCGAACCTTACCGGATGTCCTTTCCGGCGGTATCGGTGGGCGACTGGGTCCGGCTGCATGGCCGCCTGCTCGACCATCTCGGAATCGATACCCTGCTGGCCGCCATCGGAGGCTCTCTGGGAGGGCAGCAGGCATTGGAATTTTCCCTTTCAATGCCCGAAAGGGTGCGCGGGGCCATTATTCTCGCTGCATCCCCCTGGCTGAGCGCGCAGGGGCTGGCATTCAATGCAGTGGCACGGCATGTGATCATGACCGATCCGCACTGGAACAACGGAAACTATTCGAGCGACAAGGGGCCGGAGCATGGGCTTTCAGCCGCCCGGATGATCGGCCACATCACTTATCTCTCGAGAATGTCAATGGAAAATAAATTCGGGCGCCGACGGGGAAGGACCCCCTCCAACGACAGGAGCGAGGGCTGGATTGTGAATGAAAACGGCAATGGCAACTCGAATGGCGCCTTTGAGGAGGATCCCTTTTTTGAGGTTGAATCCTATCTCAGGTACCAGGGGAGCCGTTTTGTTCAACGTTTCGATGCGAACAGTTATCTCTACATCCTGCGCGCCATGGATCATTATGACGCCTCCACCTGGGGGCATGGAGACCTGATCGAGGCTGCGCGGCGGGTGAAATGCAATAACCTGATCATCAGCTTCACCAGCGACTGGCTATACCCTCCTGGCAGCTGCCGGGACTGGGCGACAGCGCTCTCCCGTCTGGGGAGATCGGTGACCTATGTGAACATCCCCTCCTCGTATGGACACGATGCCTTTCTGCTCGAGGTTGAACAGGAAGGCAACCTGGTGCGTTCTTTCATTCACCAGCTTGAGAAGATCGACTGACATGACTCAGGCCAAAGCCTTCCCCGAAGGAGAGACGATCCAGTGGCTGGTGGAATTGATCCATCAGTCCGGCCTCGATCTCAATCTGCTGAAAAAAACCTGGGAAAGCGAAGGAAAGAGCATTTTCGGATATGCTTCGCCCACCACTGCCATCCATGGGCCACGCTGGGATCATGCTCTCATCCAGAAGATCGTAACTCCGGGAAGCCGTGTGCTGGATTGCGGATGCGGATCCGGGGACCTGCTGGTGGAACTGATCCGGGACCATCATGTTCTGGGCCAGGGAATCGAGATCGATCCGGTCGAAGTTCAGATTGCAGTCCAGCATGGGGTGCCTGTGCTGCAGGCAGACCTGGATGTGGGGCTGGATGGATTCGGGGATGATATCTTCGACTTTGTCATCCTCGAAAGGACGCTTCAGACAGTCCACAGGCCCCTGGATGTCCTCAAGGAAATGCTGCGTGTGGGGAAAGTGGTCATCGCCAGCTTCCCGAACTTCGCGCACTGGCGCAACCGCCTGCAGCTGTTTCTGGAGGGGCGCATGCCACAGACTCCCTCCATCCCCTATGGCTGGTATGAAACCCCGAATATCCACCACATGACCATTCGCGATTTCAAGGAATCCCTTCAGATCATCAATGCCCAGATTGTGGAAGGGTATGCCCGCTCGGGCGGGCTTGTTCATCCATGCCGCGACAGCATGATCTGACTGCGGAGGAGGCATTGTTTGTCCTCTGCCGCAGCACGGAATACATCGATGGGGCGGGCATTTAAAGCCCCTTCTTCAAGGAGGGCTACGCATGTCGATTCCTG
>LMZT01000083.1 GCA_001567115.1 Candidatus Hinthialibacteria bacterium OLB16
GTGCTGTAACCATAACGCCGGATCAGCAGATGGCCACAGTCCGGGCAGTGGGTGTCCTGGCCGAGATGCCCGGCCACATTGCCGATGTAGACATAATGCAGCCCGGCTGACCGGCCGGTTTCATAAGCTCTTTCAAGGGTGGATAAAGGGGTCGGCGGCAAATGGGCCAGATCGAGATGAGGGAAAAAGCGTGTAATATGCCAGGGAGTCCCCGCCCCGAGCGCAGTCCGGATCCAGCTGGCCATGGCACTCAATTCTTCCTGTGAGTCATTGAGGGTCGGGGTGACATTGGTGACCAGTTCGATGTGCATCCCCAATTTATTTCTGGCATGTTCGGCAATGCGTGGGATCGACTCCCACTTTCCGATTCCGGAAATTTTCCGATAGGAATTTCGTGAAAAGGCTTTCAGATCAACCCGGAAGGCATCCAGGTACGGGGCGATTTTGTCGAGGGCTTCAGGGGTCGAATAACCATTGGTCACATAAACAGTGTAAAGGCCCGCTTTTTTCGCATGGATAGCGGCATCCAGGGTATGTTCGAACCAGATGGAGGGGTCATTATAGGTCCAGGCGATACCCTGGCAGCCGGACTGGATGGCACTGAGAACCGACTGCGCTGGAGACAGGTCGTGCAGGTGTGAGGTGTTGAAACCGGGGCGGTCATGAGAGATATGCCAATTCTGGCAGCCCGGGCAGTGGAAATTGCAACCGAGAGTTCCTGAAGAATACACCTGGGTTCCGGGATGGAAATGGTAGAGAGGTTTTTTTTCAATCGGATCAGCCGCTGAGCCTGATGTTTTTCCATAGATGAGGGAAAACAGTTTTCCCCCACGGTTGAGGCGGGTCCGGCAGAATCCATTGTCCCCTTCTTTGAGGACACAACGGACTTCGCAGACCCTGCAGCGAACCCGTCCACCGCTCAGTTCATCATAAAGATCCGGATCTGCGGGGTGCATGCTCTGATTTTACCTTGTGCAGAAAAGGCCTGCCATGGGAATGGGAATCCCATCAGCCGAAACCCTGGTTGATAACAGGTCTCGGGGAAAAAACAGAAGATTGCCGAAACCCTTGACCGGAGCCGTTGACTCCGGTATAAATTTGAGGTTTGTACCTTCAGGAGGAGTCAAATGGTTTACGCGATCATCCGCAGCGGCGGAAAACAACAACGTGTCCAGGTCGGCGATCGTTTCGATGTGGAACTGATTCATGGGGAAATCGGGAACCGCCTGGAGATCGATCAGGTTCTCGCGGTTGGAGAAGGGGCTGAGCTGCAGATCGGAGCTCCCTTTGTCGGGGGGGCCAAGGTCGTGTGCGAAATCATCCTCCAGGACCGCCATCGTAAAATCATGGTTGGCAAATACCATAAACGCAAACGGTACTATCGCCGCCGCGGGCATCGTCAAAGCTTCACCCGCCTGCGTGTGGATGCCATCCAGGCCGAGGGAATCCAGGCTGCGGCACCGCCGAAGCAGGAGACCACCAGCGAGGAAGCTGCCTGAAATCCAACTGAAAAAGCATTCCTGAAAAAGCAAAAGCCTGGGGATATTTCTCCAGGCTTTTTTGTTTGTGATGCTGTTAAATAAAAAAAGGGATAACTTTCGCCATCCCCAGTTGTCGTTTATTTTTTTCGAATCTGGACCGAATCAGCCTGTTTTCCGGCTCACCGCCCAGGATGGAAGATTGATCTGCAAGGGAGATTCCTCGCTGCCTTTCTTTCGGACTGTATCCACCAAATCCGCCACAGTGGTTCCCTGGAGATAGGCGGATATTTTGTCCCGGAGCTGCGTCCACCGGTCATGCAGAGGGCATGGATTTTCATCCTTGCATTCCGCCCAGCCTATCGCACATTCCTCCAGCCCTCCGAGAGCGCCGAGAACATCCATGACATTCCACAAGGTTACACTTGACGGATCTTTGATCAACCGGTAACCACCCCCAGGGCCTCGAACCGGCTGGACAATTTTACTGCGTGTCAGTGATTTCATCACCTTGGAGAGGTGGTGGCTGGACAAGCCCTCTGCCTGAGCAATTTCGAGCACAGTCACCGGGCGAGGGTTGTTTTTCGCCGCCAGATAGATCAAAGCACGGATCGCATATTCAGTTGGTTTTGCAAAAAGAAGCGCCATTTGATATTTCTTATTCCCCTTTCTTTCTGTATAGATTGTATGGCAAGAAAAATTAATAGAATAAATGAGTACTTCAGTATGCTCAATAGGATCATAGGGTTTTAAAGAGAGCGAAGTCAAGTGCGATTTTTCTATCAGGGGAAAACAACAGAAAAGGCGGGAGAAAGGATGATCCTCTGCTCCCGCCTCAATGATCGACTGTGGAGGCTGCGCCGGGAAGCCGGTGCGATCAGTTCCCTGCTGTGCGCATCTTTCTGGTGAAATCTTCTTCCGAAAGAGTCGATTTCACCCCGCCCTCCGGGACCTCCATCCCGGCAGTCCATAAAGCTGCATTCAGGACAATTTTCCTGAAATTCTCATCTTTCCAGGCGGCATGGAAATGGCCGCCAGTGAATCCAAAGCCGCGTCCGCCATCCGGGCGCTCAACCGCCCAGGACAGGATCTCCGGCCTGCCGGGATGGCTGGCAGCTTCCCGGGTGCCGCGGGTATTGTCGGGTGGTGTCGCAATCAGCAGGGGAACCACACCCTCCATATTGTTCCGGAAGCGCATGTTGTAATACCACTCATCATTCATTGTAAAAGGTGCCAGGCCGCTGGTGATGGGGTGTTTGGGTATTTCTTTGAAGTCGGCGGTCCAATGCGGGTTGGTGGACCATCCTGTTTCATAGTATCCACCGATCCAGTCGAGGAGCTCTTTCCCTCCGCGATCTTTGGGGACCTCGACTGCATAGTGGAGGAGTGCCAGGCCGACCCCTTTTTTCATGAACCCATCGAGCAGGCTGAGGCGGTCCTGCTGGATGATAGGATGGCCGCTGCCGCCATCCATGTAAAAGAGGATGGTGTTGGCATTATCGAAGGCAGTCGGATCGGAGGGCCAGCCCTCATAATAATCAGCCGCGATCACTCCCGGGACCTGGTCGAGGCAGTGCCTGAGGAGGTAAACACCGGCAGGGAAATCATGCTCACCCAGCCCATGGCTGGCTTTGCCGGCTACCAGCACAATTTTCTTTGCATCCTTGAGAGGAAGGCGTTTCAGGCGGATATCCTTGAACTGCACTTCCATGGGAGGCCCGGCATGGAGTTGAAGGGCGAGCAACCCGGACAGGGATCTCTTGTCCACCTGGTCATCCACGACTTCGACTGTGGCATGGCCATTGATGGCATGGAGGATGCGGTTACCCTGGACAAAAATCCGATACTCATTCCAGTCATTTTTTTTGATCTTGCTGGCGATCTCGGCAGAATCTCCCACAGAGCCTGTTTCGAGGAGGGTGCCATCGGCCTGAATATGGATCTGCTGCCCGCGCCTGGCGATAATCCCGCGGCCTTTTTCCTCATAGAGGATGCCGCTCCATTCTGAGGGAGCATCAAAATCGGCCTGGTAACCGCCAATCACCCATTTGTCCACTTCTTTCGAACGGTACTGAACACCGGAGTTGCCAGACAGGATCCTGATGGAGAAGCGAAGTTCAAAATCATCGACTTCGCCCTGCCGCCAGACCAGAAAGGTATTTCCTTCAGCAGGTTTTTCCGGGGTGGTTTTGCCGACAATGACTCCATCCTGCACGGACCAGAGGTCCGGATTCCCATCCCAGCCATCCAGATTGATGCCATTAAACAGGGGCTTGAATCCAGCCTCATCGGCGTCATTTCCTGCAGCAGCCATTCCCCAGGATGCCAAAGCCAGTGTGAACAGGCAAACCCATACACTCCATGTGATGATGCGCATACCGGACTCCCTTCGAATCAACCAGGTTTGAGATTCCATTGAAGGATTCCCCGATGGAAACGGAAGCTGCTCTCTGCCGGAACAATTGTCGGGAACCGCAATCAAAGGACGATTCAATTTAGCAGAGTTTGCGGATGGAAGGGAGAGAAGGGAGGAATTCGTGTGGGGTTGCCATTACGAAAGGGGCCGAAACCGTTGAATTGTTCAGCCCTTCATCCGCAGCACACAAGCAGCCCTCCACGGCTTGACCGGGGATCCACCACCAGACGCATAGGAAAGGCATCTTTGATGACACAACTCAGCTGTAGGGGCGACATTTATGGCGCCCGGAAGCCCCATGGCGCCCGGAAGCCCCATGGCGCCCGGGAACCGCGTATCTTCCTGGCAACCTGATGGAAACCGTTCCGCTGGCATAGATTCCCACTTTCGTGGGAATGACGGAAAGAGGCAGAGGGATAACGACTTTTAGGGCCGGAGTTTTCGGGCACGGACTTTTCGGGCGCCATAAATGTCGCCCCTACACATGGCTTTTCCCACCCTCTCTGCCAGTGGGCCGGGGATTTGCGCGATTCTCCCCTTCCCTTCATCGCGCTTCCTCCTTCTCATATTCGTCATCCTCGCGAAAGCGGGGATCCATGGCATCCGAACAATTCTCTGGATTCCCACTTTCGTGGGAATGACAGAAAGGGAGCGCAGGAATGACAGAAAGGGAGTGGGAATGTCAACTCCGGCTTGACCAAGGATCCACAACACAAGTCGTCATTCCCGGCACCGACCGGGAATCCATTGTATGGTGGGAGTGGATTCCCGCTTTCGCGGGAATGACAGAAAGGGAGGGCAGGAATGACGGCAGTGGGGTCGGGGATGACGGACACCTTACGGAAAACATTCAGCAAGTTTCCAGCGGCCTGCAGTATTTCGATGCAGGGTGATACGATCTGCTGAAGGGGCGTTTTTACGGAATACACCTGGAAGGTTATGTAAATGGCCCTCAAGTTTATCGATCCACAAGCAATACCTCAGTTTTCGATAGCGAGCCGACAGAGTGAGAAAGGCGAACAATTCGATTCAATCTGAAAAAATTTGCCGGATTGTGCCCCCATGGAATTTACTTTCGGGGGGACTGGCCTTTCTGGTCCCGCTGATGGTTTACTGGCTGACTCTGGCGCCGGATGTCACTCTCGAGGATTCAGCGGAATATGCCTGCGCGGCAAAAACCCTCTCCCCGGCCCATCCCCCCGGATCGCCCACCTGGGTGATTCTGGCTCACCTGTTCGGGATGATTCCAGTCGGCACCTACATTCAGCGAACCAATGTCTTTTCCGCCTTGTGCGTATCTGGAGCGGCCTGGTGCATTCACCATCTGCTGTGGCGCGAAACCAGGCGCTGGGATCTGGCGCTTTCCGCTGCTTTAGTCCTGGCATTTTCACGCTGCATCTGGGGCCTGGCGACAGTCACTTACAATTATCCTCTCAACCTGCTCTTCATCACCGCCGCAATGGATCTGGCCAGCAACTGGAGACGAACTGGGAGGCCCACCAGCCTGGCGGGACTGGCACTGATCGGGGGATTGGGGGTTGGAGTGCATCACCTGTTTATCCTGATTTCACCTGTGATTGCCCTGTATGCACTCTGGGGAAGATGGAGAAACCTTCTCACACAACGGGTCCTCTTCCCCGCCCTGATCGGCCTGCTGCTTGGCCTCTCTGTTCTGCTGTTTCTGCCGGTCCGAATGGCTCAGCACCCCCCGATCCGTTGGGGTGCCATCGACTCATTCAGTTCGTTTCTCGATTATTTTTCGCGAAAAGTCTACAAAGAGGCCGAGGGAGGGATCTGGTACTCCGGATCTCTCACAGATTCACTCCGGTTCCTGGCAGCCTTTTTCCGGGGGTTTCCACGAGAACAGGGGGGATTGCTGGTTCTTCTGGCCATACCCGGAATTCCGGCTTTCTGGAAGAAGTCCCCACTGCTCGCTCTTGCGGCGGGTGGCATCCTTTTTTTCAATGGTCCGGTTCTGCTGGCCATGGGCGGTTCCACCTATACCCCCACGTCAGAGTATATCAATCGCTTGTACTACCTTCCGGCAACAGCATTTCTTGCGATATTCACAGTTTTCGGCTGGGATGCGGTGGTGAAATGGCTGCCCGACCGGATCTATTTTCTGGATCGTCCGGGAAAAAATATTTTAACTGGCAGGACAGGATGCCCGTTCCTCTCATCAAAGGCTTTTGGAACAGCCCTGGTCTTATGCGCTCCTTTGTTTCCTCTGGCTCTCAACTGGAAAGCCTGCGACCGTTCCGATTATCACCTGGCGCGGGAATATCTGGAGAACCTGCTGATCTCCATGCCGGATGGAGGGATGGTGTTCCCATTAACCAACAACGAGACCTTTCTGCTGGCTTATGCTCATTATGTGGAGGGGAACCCGCGGGCACGCCTGCTGGATCGGCGTTTCGGCTGGGATGAGAAGGAAGCTCCAAAGGCGCTTTTTACCGCCTGGAATGTGGGGCAATCCTCTCCACATCCGCTGACTTCAGTGCTTGGGGCGGTGGAGACACTGCCACGCACAATCCTCTATCAGGTGTTCAAGACAGAGCCACTGGAAGGATTGGAGCGTTTCAAGGTGATGGAGGCAGTTCGATACCGGATCAGCAGCCATCCAGCAGATTATCCTTGCCTCAGCCCATTCGAGCGAATGATCTTTGCAGCCTATTCCGCTTACTATGCCGGGCTGGGCGCTTATCACCACCTGAAAGGGAGGATCGATGCCCGAGATCAGGCCTTTGAACATGCGGAGAAATTGAATCCGGGAGATCCCTACTGCCATTACCTGCTCGGTCAGCTCTATCATGAGACTCACACCGGCACGAGAGAACAGATCCAGTCTCATTTCACCGAGGCGGACAGGCTGTTCGAGGGTGTGTATGATCCACTCGATACCCGGTTCTATGGAATCACGAGAGACATGATCCAGCTGCAAATGAACGCTTTCAAAGAACACCCGCTCCATTTGCCTCAGACAGAAAAGGCAGGTTGACCCGGCGGGAAAAGACAGATGGCTGAAGACAACTCAAGACAGAGTTCCGGTTTGCCAGGGCTGGACCAGGTCCTGATGGGATTCATTCCCGGGGACAATGTGGTCTGGCAGGTGGTGTCCATCGAGCATTACCGGGAATTTGTAGTCCCCCTCTGCCAGTCAGCCCAGAAAAGCGGACAGAAGCTCACCTACTTCAGATTTGCAAAACATGCCTTCCTTGTTCCGGATGGAGTCCCGGCGGAGGTCCACCAGCTCTACCCGGAGGAAGGATTCGAGACATTCATCACAGAAATCCATGAAGTGATCGAGAAGAATGGCTGCGGTGGATTTTATGTGTTCGATTCGCTTTCCGAACTGGCACTGGATTGCTACAGCGACCGCATGGTCGGAAACTTTTTCATGCTGACCTGCCCCTATCTCCTGAATATGGGAGCGGTTGCCTATTTTGCTGTGCTGCGCCACTACCATTCCTTCCATGCCGCCCAGCCGATCGCGCAAACGACCCAGCTGCTGATCGATGTGTATCGATACCATAACAAAACCTACATCCATCCCCGCAAGGTGATGCAGCGCTACTCGCCCACCATTCACATGCTGCATGAGCGGAATGGAGATGACTTCCAGCCCATCACCCAGAGCAGCATCGTGTCGGAAGTGCTGACTTCGGTTCCATGGCCAGGAATGGAAACACCCACTTTCCAGGTGGGAGTGTGGAACCGGGTATTTTTCCAGGCCGAAGAGGTATTCGAAAGTGTCCGCAAGGGAAACTATCCCCCCTCGAAAGCGCGTGAGGTTTTTCAGCAGCTGCTGCGGATGGTCATTTCGCGCGAGCCGCGTGTGCTGGCGATGGCGGAGAAATACCTGACCTTCACCGATCTGCTGTGCATCCGTCGGCGAATGATCGGAACAGGTTTCCTGGGTGGGAAATCTGTTGGGATGCTGCTGTCGCGTGCGGTGCTGCTCAAGGAAGACCCCGGCTGGGAAGACCGCCTTGAGCCGCATGATTCGTTTTACATCGCATCGGAGGTATTTTACACCTACCTGATCCTGAATAACTGCTGGTGGATCCGGAAGCAGCAGCGCGACCCGGAAAAGTTCCTGCAGAATACAGAAGAGGCGCGGCGCCGCATTCTGCATGGCCGTTTTCCCGACTACATCATCCAGCGTTTCGAGAACATGCTGGAATACTTCGGGCAGTCCCCTTATATCGTGCGGTCCAGCAGCCTGCTCGAGGATAACTATGGCAACATGTTCGCGGGGAAATATGAAAGCGTGTACTGCTCAAACCAGGGGAACCGTGAGCAGCGGCTCGAGCAGCTGATGGAGGCGGTGCGGATCGTGTATGCCAGCAGCATGGGCCAGGAGGCCCTGCTGTACCGTGCCCGCCATGGCATTCTCGATCAGGATGAGCAGATGGCTCTGCTGGTCCAGCGTGTGTCAGGCGCCCATTACGGACACCTGTTTTATCCGCAGCTGGCGGGAGTCGGGTTTTCTTTCAACCCGTATGTCTGGACCAAGTCGATCGATCCGGATTCCGGTGTGGTCCGCCTGGTGTTCGGCCTCGGGACACGCGCAGTGGCTCTGCGGGATGATGACTACACCCGGCTGATCGCCTTGAATGCCCCCCAGCTGAGGCCGGAGAACGGCCCGGATGAAATACGTCGTTACTCCCAGAAGCGGGTCGATGTTCTTAATCTGGAGAGCGACCAGGTGGAGACCCTTCCTTTTGACGAGGTGATCGAACAAAGCCCGGGGCTTCCTGCGCATCTTTTCTCTGTTCCTGACAGCGAACTCGAGCAATTCACACGGGAGCGTGGGGGAGTGTATACGGCCTCATCGCTGCTGTCGTTTGATTACCAGTTGAACCAGACCCCCCTTGTCGCAGATCTGAAACGGCTTTTGAAGAGCCTGGAGAAAGCCTACCAGCATCCGGTCGATATCGAGTTCACAGTCAACTACCTCGATGATGGCAGCTACCGGATCAATCTGCTGCAGTGCCGCCATTTTCAGGTGCGTGGAATCGGCCATGTCAATGCTCCGCCGGAAAATATTGCACCGGAAGATACTGTATTCACCGGCAGCGGCGCTGTAGTCGGCACAAGCCGTTCGGTCAGAATCGAGCGGCTGATCTACATTGTCCCCCAGGTGTATGGCCTGCTGCCAATGACGGACCGTTATTCTGTGGCCCGCCTCATCGGGAAGATAATCCACCTGGATGCCCGACGGAAAGAACGCTGCACCCTCCTGGCCGGTCCCGGCCGATGGGGGACAACCACTCCGTCGCTCGGCATTCCGGTCTGCTTTGCTGAGATCGATACCGCTTCAGTTCTCTGCGAACTTGTACAGATGCGCGAAGGCCTGGTTCCGGATGTGTCTCTCGGCACACATTTCTTCAGCAACCTGGTAGAAAGTGACATTCTCTACACCGCCCTGTTCCCTGAAAAGGATGGGTTTATCCTCAACTCCGAGTATCTCATGTCTCAAAAGAACCGGCTCCTCGATCTCTTCCCATCCGAAGAGCGGCATGAAGCCGCCATCCGGGTTCTCGATTTTCCCTCAGAGACTGAAAACCGGCCTCTGTGGCTCCATGCAAACTGCCTGAATCAATCCATTGTGTGCCATCTGCAAACCGAATAAGGAGGAATTGATAATGCAGCATCTGTTTACACCCATGATCCTTCTGGCAGCGATAACCGCCATGCCAGCAAACGAAAGCAATGCAGCGGAAACAGGCCAACGGTTCATTCAGGATCGGTTTGTCATCTCCTTCTGGGTGGATCCCCCCCTCGACGACAAAGCCGATGAGAGATACCGGGAGATTCAAGAAGCGGGATTCAATGTGGTCCTCGGAGGTTTTGGGGCCTCCCTGCCAGAGAAAGCTGCAAAGCAGCTCCAGCTCTGTGAGAAGTATGGCCTGAAGGCGATTGTCTGGAGCCAGGGGATCGATGCCGAAAACCTTCCGGATGGGCCGGCCTGCTGGGGGTATTCGGTCCGTGACGAACCCTCGACAGAAGATTTTCCTGGTCTGAGGGATCGGGTCGATGAAATTCGTGCTGCGCGCCCGGGGAAGCTCGCTTATATCAACCTGTTTCCGAATTATGTCTCCAAGGAGGGAATGAAAGCCTCGAGCTATGAAGAATATATTCAACGCTTCCTGGATGAGGTCGGAGTGGATGTCCTGAGCATGGATCACTACCCCCTGTTCAAGCCGGGTGAAGACGGCCGTGACAACTACTGCGCCAATCTGGAGGTAATGCGCACAGAGTCACTCCGCAAAGGCATTCCCTTCTGGAACTTCTTCAACACGATGCCTTATGGCCCTCAGACAGATCCGACTGAGGCGCAGCTGCGCTGGCAGATCTATTCCTCCCTGGCCTATGGAGCCAAGGGGATCCTGTATTTCTGCTACTACACGCCGGTCAGCCCGGAATTCCCCAAAGGCGGCGCTATCATCCAGACCAACGATAAAAAGACACGCCACTACGACCAGGCACGGCGCATCAACCATGAGATTGCCAATCTGGGACCCACCCTGATGAAGCTGGAGTGCCAGAAGGCCATCCGCATCAAGGGTGAAGAGAATTTGTCCGAGCTGCTTAAAGACAGCCCGATCCGGAATCTGGGGCGGGCGGATTATGATCCTCTACCGGACTATCTTTTGGGGGTTTTCAAACACGAAGACGGGCGTCGCGCAGTGCTGCTGAACAACTACCATTTTGCTTATACAGCCTGGCCGACAGTCGAATTCGATGCGGAGCCTTCCCAGGTCATGGAGGTCGACAAGACCAGCGGGAAAGAAGCCCCGGTCCAGGATGACAGCCCGGAGCTCGAAGGGATCCAGATCTCGCTGGATGCGGGTGAGGGCCGGCTGTTCCTGCTGCCCGGAAAGAATCAGGATCGGTAATCCAGCCCCATCCGGTTCTTGATTGCCAGATGCGCTGCCTCGCGCACTTCAGCGACAGGGTCGGAGAGCGCCCATGTAATCTGGCGTGCGAGGTCGGCATTCCCTTTGTTTGAAATCGCCCGCAGCGCATGAACCCGTACATGGGGGAAGGGATCGGAACAGAGCTCGAGAGCCTTGAACATCAGGTGGGGTGTATCGACACGGCCGAGGACATACAGCCCGGATGTCCTCATCCAGGAGTCGGGGTGGCGCAGCATCTGCATGAGGGGGATTTCCGCCTCCGACAGCCCCAGGTCGAAAAGCGCGAGAATTGCATTGGCACGCTCGCGGGGGACTGGGCTGTGAGTGGCCTCCTGTATCTTTTCAACCCATGCCTGCTTTTTCTCGAGGGGCAGAGATTCGATCAGATTGGCGCGCACCCGTGGATCCGGATCATCAAACAGCCGCCGGATATTTTCATCATCCAGCTGGTCCGCTGGAATCTGCGCCATGCCCCGCACCGCCGATGCGCGAACTTTTTCGCTGGCATCCTCCAGCAACTCCTCGATGGATTCCGATGCCCCAGGATGGCGGGCCATGTCAGCCAGCAGGAGTGTCAGATTGACTCGATCTTCATCATCCAGGCCGCCCAGGAGGTCAATCAGGCTGTCAACGAAATTCTCATCGATCCGCTGCATGACATGGGTCAGCTGGAGGCGCTCCTTTTCGGACAGTTCGCTGAAGTTGTCGATCAGGTAGTCCCTTGAAATCCGCCCGAGGGTATTGACCACTGATTTGGCGGTTTCGGGATCCTCATCACGCAGCAGGGGCATCAGATCACGAACCGCTTCATACTGCCCCCTGTAGTATAGGTAATGCGCCGCCGCTCTTTTCACGACACCCGATGGATTCCGCAAAAGCCCCTGGATGATTTTATAGGGTAATTCGTGCTCGTAAGTCAGAAAGTTTTCAATCAGGGCCGGGACCAGGTGCGGGTTGGGGTTTTCCAGGAGAGTCCGGAAAAATGGGGCATATTCTTCCCCGAATTCCCCGGTAAAAAGGCGCAGGAAAGAGACCCTCTGATCCCGGCGGATCCAGTGGAAATAATCGAAGAAAGTGGCCAGAACTCCTCTGGCTGCAAGAACCTCGAGAACAGCGCGGCACTTTTCTGGAGGCTGTTTCTGAATGCTGTCGACATGGTCGCTGATGCTGTCTTTGTTCAGCAGCCGTTCGATGAGGGAAAGGAGCTTTTCTGCAACAGCGGGATCCTGTGAGACAAGCCCCTGGTAGAGCAGATCCATCCGGCGCGGGGTGGGACGGGAAAGAATTTCAAGCTCGATCGCATTTTTCCCGGGCGCCTCGATCTGCGGGTAGAGCGCCCAGAAAGCCTTCGGATTTTCGACTGCGACAACGAGCAGGCTGCTGACCATCACCGAGCGCACATTGCGTTGGGCCACCGAGGAGAGCGAAGCGAACAGGCGCATCAAATCATCCAGGGTTCTCTGGCTGGACTGGTCGCGTGAGGTAACCTGCAAAGACCGATTCAGAATCGCCTCGATCGATTTTCGCCCTTCCTCACGCACATCCACAACCGGATCGAAAAGAGCGGCGATGATATCCTGAATCGCCTGCATATCACCCAGCTCTCCAATGACACGCACCGCACCCAGGCGGACTCGCGAAAGTGGAGAAAGGCGCTGCAGACTCAGCAGGGGGATGACCGGCTTCCCACGTTTTTTAAGCGCTGAGAATGCCGCTGCGGCGACCGCCTGATTCGAGTCAGCCAGCAGCAGCGAGAACCAGGCGACCGGCCATTCGACATCCACTTTGGACAGGATATCGATTGCTGTCAGGCGTTTTTCAGTGTCATCGGAGAACAGCACCGACCAGATCTTGGGATGCTGGTCATCGCGGATATCCGGCACGGGTGATTATACTCCTGCCAGAAAGGGTGATTTGAATTGAGCCATCCGGATCAACAATTGCGCTTCCTGCCGTCCGATTCGCATTTCCTGTGCAATCTGGTCGATGGTTTTTCCCTCACGGTAAAGCTCGATCGCACGCCTGGCTGGATCGATCTCCCCGGGTGGCGCATCCCCATTTCCTGATCGAAGGCACCGGATGTCATTTTCCACGGCTGGTTCAACTTCCCACTCCTCAGCTGCCGGCGGGGAAATGGATTCCTGTTTTGATTCAGGATGCCTTTCAGTCGGCGCTGGCTGCGCCAGCGGGATGGGGGCCTGTTGTTCCATCTGCTCCTCGAGAGGTGGTTCAGGAGCATTTTCCGATTTCAGGGATTGCAGGAGTTCTTCGATTTTCGAATGGAAGTAATCTTTCTGAACCTGCGACATCTGAATCACACGATGGTGGTATTGATCAAATTCGGAACGTGAAACCAGATCCTCCTGCTGGAGATCCCTCAGCCAGCAGGGCAGACGGGAATCATGCCGTTCTCTGAGCAGCCAGCCCAGAGCGCCTCCAAGGATGGCTATGATGATCCACTGCACGAGTTCAAGCATTCACGCTGTAATATCCACCAGATCGCCGCTTCCGGGTTGTTTTCCCCGTGGCATGGGATCCTGGTGGTCCTTATCCTTTTCCGGCTGCTTGCCCGGGGTCTGTTGCCCGGCCTTTTTTCCCCCGGAATGGGGGGATCGATTCTGGATGGCCCGTCCTTCCGCCTGGTTCGCATCCTGGACAGTGGAGGCATGTTGCTGAGCCTCTGCCGCTGCTGCTGCACGGGCCATTTCAGCAGCCAGCACCTGCTGCAGATGGACAGCATTCGAGGGTTGTTGAAGAACTGGCGACCCCTGGAGAACTGGTGCATGATCCGCGATTCGCATCGGACCCTCCTTCCTTCCCCGATCCCCTCATCTCCCCGGCAGCCTGACTGGCTCCCTGTATCCGGCTGCCGGAAGGCGATTGCTTCCTTTACATCAAAACGACAGCATTTTCACTCTGCCCGATAGACCTTCAGGGAGCCTGAATCGTTCGGGCAAAGTCATTCTCGAGATTCTTCAAACGCGCCCGCAACCTGGCCATCGATTTGGTATGCAGCTGGCAGACACGGCTTTCTGTGACATTCAGGACCTTGCCGATTTCCTTGAAGGTCATTTCATCATAGTAATACATCGCCACCACAAGGCGTTCCTTTTCAGGAAGGTTTTCGATCGTTTCCGCCAGGATGGAAATGAGTTCATCCCGTGCCAGGATATCGCGGCATGTTTTTTCGGTTCGCGCAGCCTGGTCGCCACGTGTGGTCCGGCTGTCATCCGAAAGGCGCAGCTCCTCATCCAGGCTGAGGACCACAGACCTGGAGGCCATGCTGAGCAGCTGGCGGAATTCATCGACTGACAAATCCAGGAAAGCGCTCACTTCCTCATCATTGGCTGGACGAAGGAATTTATTTTCGAGCTGAGAATAGGCATTCTGCAGCTGGTTCATCCTCCGGCGGAGCGAACGCGGCAGCCAGTCGACTGCGCGCAGCTCATCGATGATCGCCCCGCGAACCCGCGGGATGGCATAGGTGATGAACTTCACCTCGCGTGAAGGATCAAAATTATCGACCGCATTGATGAGCCCAATGACACCTGCTGAATAGAGGTCATCGAAATCCAGGACATCCTGGTCAAGGTGCGGATGTGTGACGAGGCGGTTCAGAACATATTTGACCACATAAATGTACTGGCGGATCATCCGGTCACGGGCATGAGCATTGCCCTTCAGAATCTCCTGCCAGACCCCTGTCTCATCCGGCATGGGTTTAACTTTTTGAGACTTGACGGGCCGAGTGCGAGTCTCGTCAGTACAGTCTGTTGTATTGCCAGCCATGCAAGTAATCTCCCTGTCCCCAATGAATCCACCTTTCGGATGAAAGGCCATCAACCAACCAGAGCTAAGTCTCCTTCACTGGAATATTTCATTACTTCGACTTTTACTTTCCGGATATTCTGCTTTTTGAGCAGCTCGAGATGATTGGGTTTCAGCAGGGTGTGGCGCAGCAGGATCGGAGTGCCATTTTCTCCGATGACTGTTTCTGCCACCCGCTGGTTCGGCTCGAGATCCTCCACCGCCACCCAGACAGCGGACTTCATCACCTGAGAGGAAGGCGCATCCACCCGTTGCGGCGAGGCCTCCCCGGAACTTGTTTTAATATTGTGAGGCGGGTGCATCTGTGTCTCGAAGGTATCGAGCATCAGGCCGATCAGAAACCCGACGAAAGCCCCTGTCATCGACAGGAAAATGGGAAATGCCATAAACCAGGTAATCTTTGACCAAAGCGGCATAGATGGCATCTGCGGCATAAAGCGGATCGCCGCTGAAAGCACGGCAAGAACAAACGGAACAAAGGCGCACAAGGCTGCAATTTGCAGGGTGCGCAGAGAGAAGGGATGCCTGGATTGTTCTTTCATATCCAACACCAATCGGTTCAGGGTTCCCCTCCAATAAGACAGGTTAGCATGAATCGATCCATTTTCCCACTGGGAAGTTGAATAATCAGGAGAAATTTTTGATTTCTCAAAAATGCCTGATTCGTGGTCTCTGGACGGCTTCCCTTCTGCCGGTTGCGAATTCGGTGGAGACTCCGCCCATTCAGCGGTATTCGCCTCCAACCGCTCGATCTGGGCGGCGATGCGGGACAAACGGTCACGAGAAGGGCGTGCAGCCAGTGTCGTCGGCATCGATCAGGCCTTTCGTCCCTTAAGGTAGGTTGCTACCCTTTTCCATAATCCCCCCACATCCCGATCCTCGCTGCCTTCCTCACATAGAGAATTCAGAAGCCGTGTGGTCAAAGTCTGAATACCCCGTGAGGCAATCCCATGCGGCGCTTCTTCGAGGAATGCTCTCTGGTTTCTGACAGCGATCGGCATATCCGGATCCCTTAGGACCGAACCCAGCAGATTGAGGGGATGGCCCAGGAATCGGGCCGACATCTCACTCATAAAGCTGCCGGTTTTTTCCGCCTCTTTCTCAGAGGATGCCATGTTGACCACCAGGTGGACTTTTTTTGAAGGTTCATGCAGGTGGATATTCTTGAGCATCTGATACGCATCGAGATAGGCGTCGGTTCCGGGGTGGTGACCACCAGAACCTCCCGGGCGGCATGGACAAACGAGAGAACACTATCGGCAAGCCCAGCCGCGGTATCCACCAGGATCAGATCCATTTCGGGCAGGAAACCCTGGAACTGATGGATCAGCCCCTCCAATTCTCTCTCACGCAGCATGGCCAGCTCTGCGATGCCACTCGAGGCAGGGATGACCTTCACTCCCGCCGGGCCTTCGATCATGACCTCCCCCAGCCGCTTTTCGCCACTGATGACATGCGACAGGTTAAAATGAGGCTGAAGTCCGAGCAGGACATGGATATTGGCCAGTGAGAGATCGGCATCCACCACGAGGACTTTCTTCCCGCGCCGGGACAGGGCGATGGCCAGATTCGCCACGATATTCGATTTGCCCACCCCACCTTTCCCGCTGGTGACCGCGATGGTGCGAACCTTGCGGTATTCGGGCCGCAAGGCCACGACCGGAGCCTCGGGATGCAGGGATTCAATCATTTCACGCAGGCGTTGCGCCTGATCGGTAACGGCTGGCATTGGTTAAGCCTCCACTTTTCCACCCGCCACTGAATGGAGCGTGTGGTCCGAACTCTCCAGGGTTAGCGAAGCCAGGATCTCATCGGCCAGGTGGAGAGCATTGACTGGCTCGATATCCTCCGGGACATTCTGGCCGGTGGTCAGATATGAAACGGGAATATGGGTGAGATGCTGGATGTTGAATGGATTCGCGAAGTTGCGGGTTTCATCCAGTTTGGTCACGATCAGGCTGTGGATGGAGAGGGGCTTGAACCTTTCAACCGCCTCCTCAATATAACGGTCGTTCATAGTCGACGAAAGGACGAGCACCTTCTCGCAATCGGGAATAGGATCGAGGAAAGCGCGCAGCTCGGCCATCTGGGTTTCATCACGTGGTGAGCGCCCGGCCGTGTCGATGAAGATGACATCGGCATCGGAACAGCGCCTGAGTGCATCCGGCATTTCTTCAGGCCCATAGACCACCTGGAGATCCAGGCGGAGAATTTCGGCATATTTGCGCAGCTGGTCTTCGGCCGCCAGGCGGTAGGTATCGACTGTGATCAGGCCCACCCGGGTTGAAACCCGTGGATTGACGACCAGGCCCGAGGCGAGTTTGGCGAGTGTGGTGGTTTTTCCAACACCAGTCGGTCCGACAAGAGTGATAATACGCTGTCCGGTTTCCGGTTTGGCTATCGGTGGAACAGTTGCCAGGGACCCGGCGATCAGTTCGCGCAGGATCTTCTGTTCATAATCCACCCCTGGGTGCGGGATCGCCATGAGTTTCAGAGCGATGCGGTTGAGCAGGGATTCGGACAGGGCGCTTTCCATCAGTTTCTTCATACTGGAATGCCACTCAACCGGAACCTCGGCGAGCAGGCCGAATCGGCCAAGCGGACCTGTGATCGACAGGAGCCTTTCCATTGAGTTGGCCAGACGGTCGATTCTGACCTCGAGCGCTTCAAACCGGGTGGGGTCAAACAGGGAATCAGCAGCAGGTTTTTCACTGGCAGCTGAGGCTGCATCTCCAGCTGCGGGAGCGGGATGAGATTCGGCAGTTGCAGTGTGAGCAGGGGTGTTGGATTGCCGGATTTTTTCGATTTTAGAAAGAAACTCATGGGCCGCAGCATGAGCATGGCTGACCGGCACTGGTGCAGGCGCAGCTGCCTTAACCTCAGCTGCAGGAGCTGTTGCAGCCACCCGCAGATCATTGGCCGCCATCGGAGCGAGCCGGTTCGGGCTGTACAGGGGCTGCTGGTCTTCCAGCGCCGCTGTGACTTCGACTCGCGGTTTTCCCAGGATGCCGAACAGCCTTCCCGGGTATGTCCGTGTATGAAGAATGACAGCATTCTCCCCCAGTTCGGATTTGACCCGAGCCATGGCCAGCTGGACTGTTGCAGCTTCAAACTTTCGAATTCTCATTTCCCCCTCATCCCCCTATCGACTGAGACTGTCTGACAGCCTTTCCATTTTTTGTGAAAAGGCGTCCATCAGGTGCGTGCTCCCTGTGTTTTTTTCGCTGAGTGTGACTGTTCCGATGCTTCTGAGGCTGGCATCGCCGGTTACCTCGGTGTACGACAAAAACGATGATGCCTGGTATCTGGCGCCGTATCAGTCGGCTGAAGACCAGGCGAATCTGCGGATTGGTGAGTATCACGGGATGAACCCCGAGCGCAGCCGCCTCATCGGACTGAACCTGCACTGCGGCATAGATTCGCCTGGAAAGAGCCGGATCCAGCGCTGCAAAGGATCCCTGGCTGGTTTGCCGTGCCGCATTCTGAATCTCGGCCTCCACCTGGGGATCGAGCAGAATCACGGACAGGGTTCCATCTCCCGCCAAGAGGGACTGGATGATTCCCGGAGCCAGCGACATGCGTGCGAATTCAGTCAGCGCATCCGGGTCCTTTGTCAGGCTGACATTGTCCGCCAGCGATTCAAGGATCAAAGCCAGATTGCGGACCGAGACGCGCTCGGCAAGCAGATTCTGGAGGACTTTCTGGATCTTCCCGACTCCGATAGCCTGTGAACCATCGAGGAGTTCGGCGACGACAACCGGCGCCTCCACCTTGATGCCATCGAGCAGTTTTTGAGTTTCCTGGCGTCCAAGCAGGTCTGCTGCATGACGGCGGATCACTTCAGTCAGATGTGTTGCGAGGACCGCGGATGGCTCGATGACATTATGGCCGGCCAGCTCTGCCGCGCCGCGATTCTGAGGGGTGATCCAGATTGCCGGAACACCGAAGGCCGGTTCGGTGGTGTGGACGCCGGGAAGATCGCCAGCGCCTTCACCCGGGTTAATGGCAAGGTAATGATCGGGGAGTATCTCGCCCATAGCAACCTGAACTCCCCGTATGCGCAACATGTATTCATTCGGGCCGAGTTGAATGTTGTCGCGGATGCGGATCTGGGGAACTACAATGCCGAGTTCCAGTGCGATCGAACGCCGGATTGTGGCGACCTGCTCGAGGAAGGTGCCACCCCGTGCGGAATCCATCAGCGGAACGAGGTTGTAGCCGATCATGAGTTCCATCGCATCCACTTTGAGGAAGCTTTCGACCGGCTCTGGTTCTTTTGGCGCATCCTCCAGCGTTTCGCGCTTTTGCCGCACCTGGACTTCATACTGTTCCTGTTCCCGTCGTGTGACCAGGTACCACATGACAGAAAGCGCCAGGGCAATGCTGGCAAAGGGAAAGAAGATCCCGCGTGTATCGGCATTCACAAAAGAGACAACTGCAAGGAATCCGAGTGTGCCGGCGGCCACCGCCAGAGAGGCCGGCTGCGCAAGCAATTGCCTGCCAACACTGGTTCCAAGCGTGTCTTTGGAGGCAGCACGTGTCACAACAATGCCGGATGCAGTCGAGACCAGCAGGGAGGGAATCTGCGATACGAGGCCATCGCCGATGGACAGAATCGTATATGTAGCCATGGTATCCACCAGCGACAGGCTCTCCCGTGTCGCGCCGACAATGATCCCGCCGATGACATTGATCACTGTAATCACCAGGCCGGCGATGGCATCTCCGCGCACAAAGCGGCTGGCGCCATCCATGGCCCCATAGAAATCGGATTCACGCGCCAGGGATTCACGCTTGGCCCGCGCCTGGTCTTCTGTTATCAGACCGCTGTTGAGATCCTGGTCGATGGAGAGCTGTTTTCCAGGCATGGCATCGAGAGTGAATCTCGCCGCTACTTCAGCAATCCGGCTTGCACCGCGTGTGATCACGATGAACTGAATCAAAACCAGGATGAGGAAGATTACAAATCCGACGACAGCATTGCTGCCAGCGACATATCGTCCGAAGAATTCGATCACGGCTCCCGCTTTTTCAGTCGGCTCGCCGGCAGTTGGAAGGAGAATCAGCTTGGTGCTGGCAACATTCAAAGACAGGCGGAAGAGTGTCAGCAGCAGGATGACACTCGGGAATGTCGAAAACTCAAGCGGCCCGGAGATATAAAAAGAAATCATCAGGACCATCAGAGACAATGCAATGTTGAGGGTAATCAGAATTGAGATAAAACTGGCGGGAACTGCACCCAGCATAATCACCAGGATGCCGATGATGCCAAGCGCCGCCAGCAGATTGGCACGGTTTTCAGGGTGGAGCAGGCCGCGCGGGGCTTCTAATCCGTTGCCATTCGCCATGGTTTACACCCCAACCATCACTTTCTTCCGGTCGAGCGCCCGGACATACGCAAGGACCTTTGCGACTGCCTGCCAGAGATCGACCGGGACAGTGTCTCCGATATCGCAGGTCCGATAGAGCTGCCTTGCCAGCCAAGGCTCCTCATACAATGGTATTTCGTGTTCCTGTGCAATCTCACGGATACGGAGGGCAATCAAACCCTGTCCCTTTGCAACGACATGTGGTGCTTCACGCTCGGATGGGTCGTATCTCAGGGCGATGGAGTAGTGAGTCGGATTGGTTACGATAACTTCGGCATGAGGGACTTCCGCCATCATGCGGTTGCGGGCCTGCTGCTGGCGGATTGAACGGACCCGGGCCTTGATTTGTGGATCTCCCTCGGTTTCTTTCAGCTCCTGCTTGATCTCGTAACGGCTCATGCGGATGCTTTTTTCAAACTGCCAGCGTTGAAAAGCATAATCAGAAACAGCCATGATCAGGAGGAACAGCAGAATCAAGCCGGCCAGGCGAAATCCAATGATCAGGTAAGCTGGAAACACTGTGGTTGGATCCGAGTCCATCAATTCACAGGCTGCGGGGATTATCGACTCAAAAACAGACCATGACACCCAGACGACAACGAGAAACTTGAAGATCGATTTGAGAGTTTCTGAAAGCATGTGTGTAGAAAAGACCCGCTTGGCGCCCTGAATCGGATTGATTCTGGACAGTTTAGGCTGAAGAGGCTTTCCAGATATCAGGAATCCGACTTGCAGCAGATACCCGGCAAGGGACGCCGCAACCAGAAGCAGCATAAGCGGGCCGATGATGATCAGGACACGGAAAAAGACATCCTGCAGGAGCAATACCGCACCGGCTTTTGACAGGTCGATATCCGAAAGATTTTCAAAGAAATATATCAGGAGCATGGACATTCTGTTCGCCATGTAAGGCCCCAGGTAATAGATTCCGAAGGTTGCAGCGGACAGCACCGCAAGGTTCCCACTTCGCGGCTGCTGGCGACACGACCCTCATCGCGCGCTTTTTCGCGCTGGCGTGGAGTCGCATCTTCCGTTCTCTCTTCGCTGTCATCACCCGATGCCATCTGTTTTCCTTATCCGATCAGGTTGCACCCGCCACGACCAGCGCCAGCTGGTCCGAGGCAGCCGCAATTGAATCTATAAGCCTCCCTACAAGGTAGACAAATGGGCCGATTCCCAGCCATACGAGGAACAGCCCCAATCCGATTCGCAATGGAATATCGTTTACCAGCAGATTGAGTTGAGGAACCATCCTTGCCAGGAAGCCCTCAGGAATCCAGAGCAGCGTCATCACAAGCAGGCAGGGTGTCGCCACCTGCAAACCGACGACAAACAGCGCCTCAGCATAGGTTTCCATGAGCGGCCAGACTTCCAGCGGCAAACCAGCCCCGCCTGGCGGAACCAGTTCAAAGGTCCGCATGATTCCCCTGAAGAGGTGGTGGTGGCCATGCAACGCCAGAAAGAGTGTTGTCGCCAGAAGCCCCTTCAGATTGCCGATCAATGACGCCGACTCATTTGTGATGGGATCGATGACATCCGAAACGGCAAATCCGATGAGGTGGTCGATCACTTCCCCGCCGAACTGCAGCCCAGCCATGATCAGAGTCGCCAGGAAGCCGATCGAAATTCCCAAAAAACGCCTCGCCACAGGCACGCAGCGCCAGCTCCCACCCATAATCCGGTGCGCTCAACGGAGCGGGGAGATTCATCATCACCACCAGGGACAAAGCCGAGCCGATCGCAACCACCAGCTGGGGGGCGACACGCAGCAGAGCGCTTCCCAGCACCGGCGCTGCGACAACCATGGCGGTCATGCGCACAAATACCAGGAGAAACACTCTCAATTGATCCTGCAGCATTCCGTAATCGATCGGCATGATTTATTTCACCAGGTGCGGCATTTCTTCCACCAGCCGAATGGTGTAGTCCATGATCTGCTGAAGGCTCCAGGGCATCACCAGCAGCAGCGCCACCAGAATCGCAATGATCTTGGGCACAAATGTCAGAGTCTGCTCCTGTATCTGTGTCATTGCCTGGAAAATGCTGACAATCAGTCCGACAATCATGCCAACCAGCATGACAGGCACAGACAGATAAAGTGTCAGGAGGAGCATGTCTCTTCCGAGTGCAATGACTGTGCCTTCATCCATTGATACATCCCCCCTCAGACCTCATATAACCCATGTCAACTCAATGAATCGGAAGAATGTCCCGATTCACCCTCTCTCTCTGATTACAACTACGGATCCCGGTTGAAACCCCGCCTATGATCCGAGAATCGATACCCCCAACGACTCAACGACAAGACGCCAGCCATCCACCATCACAAAGAGAAGGATTTTGAACGGCAGCGAAATCAGCACTGGACTCAAAGTGAACATGCCCATCGAAAGAATGACAGCGGCGATCACAATGTCTATGACGAGAAATGGCAAAAACAGAAGGAAGCCCATAATGAACGACTTCTGCAGTTCGCTCAGGACAAAGGCCGGGATGAGAACCCGTAGAGGAACATCCGGCTCCCTGCTGGGTTTTTCAAGCCCTGCCATCACCATCATCAGAGCCACTT
The DNA here is from genome assembly GCA_001567115.1 of Candidatus Hinthialibacteria bacterium OLB16. Lineage (GTDB taxonomy): Bacteria > Hinthialibacterota > Hinthialibacteria > OLB16 > OLB16 > OLB16. Next base: position 22,584 of record LMZT01000083.1, read on the forward strand.
CATCCTCGCCATCCGCGCCAATCTGGGACCACATGAAGGCGCGTATCGGCCGCACTGCCCGCTCGAGCATGATGTTGAACGGAAGAGTTTCTTCCGGAATCGCATCACCAGTGGCCGGATCGATTGCGCCACGCCGGCCCTGATCAAATTCATGTTTGAGGTAAGGCTGTATCGCTGTTGTATTTATTTCGCGCCAGACCGGCTCCATCACAAAAAAGGTAAGGAAAAGCGAAAGCCCGATCAGAACCTGGTTCGGCGGGGTCTGCTGCAGGTTGAGCGCCCGGCGGATGAACGACAGAACGATGATAATGCGGGTAAAGGAAGTCGTCAGAATCAGAATGCTGGGTGCGATGGTGAGAATGGTGAAGAGGAACAGGATCTGAAGTGTGACTGCGACATCTTTGGGATCCGAACTCGACTCGACACCCATGTGCAGCGTGGGCAATCCCTGCCCCATGGCCGGTATCCCGGCGAAAAAGACCAGGAGCAGAACGACAAACAGAATCGCGATCGAGGCGATCCTCTTCACAGCCTGCAGCCTTGAAGAAAGTGAAAATGAAGAAACCCGAGTCTGCCGGTGATGGAGAGATTTGAAGGTCATGATGACACCTCCTGGAAACGTGACATTTCCCGTTCCAGCTCATCCACATGAGACCGCAGTGAGGGGCCAAAGGGAGAAGTCGAGGGTGAGTACAGGCGGTTGGTGGATTTTACACCGATTCCATCCCACCCCCAGGTTTCGCGGATATGGCGGTTCTCTTCGGAATCATCAAACTGCGATAAACAGGTCAATCCCTGCGGCGATTCGCCGATAATGAGGAAGCGGTCCATTGCTGCGACAACATAGACTGATGATTTCTGCGATATCTGCTGCCGAGCCAAAACCTTCAGAGGTCCTGTTGTGGACAGCAGGGCACTCCCTGTCCATCGGCGTGCGGCATAAGAAAACGCATAAATCGAACCGACCACCAAAAGCAGAGACATTACCATCTTCGCGATCAGCGAACCAAAACCGGTTGAAGGTCCAAGCCCTGCCACTGGAGTCTTTTCCGGTTCGGCGAGGTTGCGCTTCATGGCGCGATCATAAGCCTGGGAAAGACGGTCCATCTGAACCTTTGAGAGGCCTTGCGAGGAGAGCGTGGCTGTTGCAGCCGGAAGAGAAGGCGCAGTTGCCGTGTTTTCACCTGCGCGGGCAGGCAACACAAACAAAACAAGCACAAGAGCACAGAACCAGAATTTCTGGCTCATCCCCCAATTCCCCCTTTTTCCCCTTGGGGAGCCCCCCAGGCTCCCGTGCTGCTCTATCCGGAGGGGGCCATCGGACCCCCTAAGAACCGATGGCCCTCTCCGGCAGAGACATCAACTTTTCCGTTCGCCGAAAGTTTTCACACGATCGGCCAGGCTTAAAATATCGGTGATGCGGACACCGAAGTTCTCATCGATAACAACCACTTCACCTTTGGCGAAGATGACATCATTGACCAGCAGGTCCACCGGCTCGCCAGCCAGTTTATCCAGCTCGACGACCGAACCGGTTCCCAGCTTGAGAACATCCCTGATCTTCATGTTCGAACGTCCGAGCTCCACCCGTATCTCCAGCTCGATATCCATCAGCAGGTCGAGATTGGCTGGCGATGCAATCAGAGCCGGGCCTTCATCGGACAGGGCATCGAACTGAACCGGTGCGGCTTTGACTGAGGGCTGGGTTTCTCTGGCAGCTGCTGGCCTGGGAGCAGCCTGTTCAGAAGCCGGTGCGGACAGGCTTTCGAGCGAATCGATCAAATCCGCGGAAAAGAGCTGCCAGCAGCGATCCTGAATCACCTCTCCCACAGACATTTCATACGGCTGAAGAACCATCTGCTCCTGCCCGCCCAGGCTGGCGCTGAGGCTCTCCGGATCGGCGTTGACTGCCTCAACCTGCATGGGTGTATTGGAGACAGTCGCGCTGATCGCATGGCCCAGGCTGGCGTTGAGGTTCCCGAGGACTGTATTCATCACCTCCTGGAAAGCATCCGCCACCATGCCTGTGAATTCAGTTGCTGAGGGATCCCCCACCATGGTTCCACCGATCGAACAGGCAGTCGCATGAGGGAAGATGAAAGCCGTTTCGCCGAAAAGCTTGCCATGATAGGAAAAGCGGGTGACAACCACTTTTTCCTGGATCGTTTCGGCGGCACTCCGGCTGGTTTTCGCAACCGGCCGTTGAGGAACAAATTTTCCAGTGGTGGCCAGGAAGGTCCCCACCATTTCGGACATGGTATGGGCTGCCAGGCCGGCATAAACACTCAGGCCCTGCGCCTGGCGGGGATTGATTGCCAAAGATTTGGCGGCTGCGGGTTCGATGGCTCCCCCTCCGCCGCCGCCCGCTCCCTTCAGCAGGGCATCGATTTCTTCCTGGGAAAGTGCATCTGCGCTCATGCCAGCCACTCCGTTTCTCCGCCAAGAACACGGGTCACTTTGAAGGCCCGGTGTCTGCGGTGGGTTCCCGGCCTGCCAAGAAACATCGGTTTGCCCGACAGACTGACCGAAATCTCTTCATCTTTTCTCTGATCCAGTGAAACGACATCACCTTTTTCAAGGCCAAGCAGGTCACGGATTTTCAAATGAGTCTGCCCCAGGGTTGCAGTCAGGGGGAGATTGAATTTGCGCAGGTGCCCCTCCATCGGAGACTGCCCAGGTTCCTCGGTTCCTGTTTTGCCTGAAAACCAGCTGCGGGAGCTGAGGCGTGCCGCAACAGGCTCCAGAACCACATAGGGAATGCAGATGCAGAAGGTTCCAACCGTATTCCCGACATTGGCCTCATGCGTCATCAGGATCACCATTTCAGTCGGCAGATAGAGCTGGAGGAAGAGCTGCGGGTTGGCTTCAGTGGCTTTGAGGTCCATCTTGAGCGAGACAACACTGGCCCAGGCTTCCTCCATGGAATCAAAAATCCGCTCGATGATTTTGACCAGGATGCTTCTTTCGATTTCGGTCAGTTCACGGTTTTTATAAAGAGCCTGGCCTCTTCCACCCATCAGGCGGTCGATGATCGCAAACGACAGGGTCGGCGAAAACTCCAGGAGGGCATTCCCCTCGAGCGGGCGCATCTGGAAGAGGCTGATACAGGTCGGATTGGGAATCGAACGGATAAATTCATCATAGGAAAGCTGATCCACCGAAACCAGCTTCACCTCGATGATAGTTCTCAAGTATGTGGACAGTGAGGTCGAAAACAGACGGGAAAAATGTTCATGCAGCATGTGCAGCGAACGGGTCTGATCCTTGGAGAACCGGTCCGGATGCTTGAAATCATAGAGTTTGATGCCCTTTCCGGATTCGTGAGGGGCCTGGGTATCAGCCACTTCTCCCGAAGAAAGGGCACTCAAAAGCGCATCGATTTCATTCTGTGAAAGAATCTCTGCCATGGTTCTTATTCCGCTGGTTGAACCAGCCAGTTTTCGACTGCCACATCCTCAATATCCGCAGTCTGGATCACATCATTCAAACGCCGCAGCAGGCGGGATTTAAACTCTTTGATTTTATGAACAGTGGTCTGATCCAGGCTGTTAGCCACTTCTGTCATGATGCCGAGGATGACACTCCGTTTTCCTTTGAACTCCTCCTCAACTTCATGGCCATGTGTGGCCACATCGAGAGGGGCGGTTTCCATTCGCAACTCAGTCAGGAGGTGATACGAACCATCCGACAGAGTCGCTGTCAGCTGCAACGCCTTTTCCTCTTCGCCCGGCCAGACAATCGCCTTCAATACCGGAGGTGGAGTTGGCCTCATCAGAAACCAGGCGACCCCCACTCCTGATAAAAGAATCAGGATGACAATGATGATGATCAACCTCAAAGCGCCGCCTTTGGCTGGCTGGGTTGATACCGGGGCTTCTTCGGCCATCTCATTCTCCTTGTTAATATAGAAGCCACAAATTCATAGATGTGAGCATATTATCATCATGCAAATCAGAACTTGTCAAGCCTTCTTTTCGAACTGGCCAATTTTTTATTACCGGTTCGTCATTTAATCCGGAAAACATGAGAAAGGGCGGCAAAATGGCCCCTGCTCTGGCTCACCGGGCGAGATTTCTGCTATCATAAACCGTTTACCCGAATTCCGGAAAGAAAAGGGCAGGCCACGGAATGGTTTTCGATCCCCATAAACCACTGATTGCACAGAGTGACCGATCGGTCCTGCTGGAGGTCGACAACCCCTCCTATGAAGAAGCTCGCGACCGTCTGGCGCTGTTTGCTGAACTGATCAAGAGTCCTGAGCATATTCACACCTACCGAATTACACCTCTTTCGATCTGGAACGCCGCTGCCAGCGGGGTTTCTCTGGAAGCCATTCTATCGACCCTTCGTGATTTCAGCAAATTTGACATCCCCTCCAATCTGATTGCGGATATCGAGGATTTTCTTTCGCGTTATGGCAAATTGTGGTTCGAAGCCGAGGGAGACGGGATCACACTGCATTGCAGCGACCCATTTCTGATGGAGGAGCTGCGCCATCACCGCCGGGTCTCTCCCTTCCTTGTGGATCGTGGGGTCAAGAACAGTTTTCATGTGGATCGGCGCCATCGAGGGGACCTGAAACAGGTTCTGATCAAGATCGGCTATCCGGTCAAGGATCTGGCCGGATACACCGAAGGAGATCCCTTATCCCTCAGTCTGGCTGAAAATCTGCCGGATGGGCACCCATTTCGATTGAGGAATTACCAGGAGCAGTCAGCCGCGGCCTTTCATCTGGGGGGCCGGGTCGAGGGAGGCTCCGGGGTGATCGTGCTCCCCTGTGGAGCCGGGAAAACAGTGGTCGGACTGGCAGTGATGAACCTGCTTCAGACCAGCACACTGATCCTGGCGACCAACATTGTGGCGCTGCGCCAGTGGCGGGAAGAAATCCTCGAAAAAACCACATTGACATCCGACCAGATTGCGGAATACAGCGGAGAGAGGAAAGAATTCGCCCCGGTGACCATTGCGACCTACCAGATCGTGGTCTACCGGAAGGAAAAGGAAGGCCCATTTCCCCATTTTCATCTGTTCGATGCGCGGAACTGGGGCTTGATCATCTATGATGAGGTCCACCTGCTGCCGGCTCCGGTATTCCGTGCGACCGCCGAAATCCAGGGGAAACGGCGCCTCGGGCTGACAGCCACCCTGGTGCGTGAAGATGGGCATGAGGATGATGTATTCAGCCTGATCGGCCCGAAACGCTTCGATGTGCCATGGAAAGAGCTCGAACAAAAAGGGTGGATCGCCGCGGCGCAGTGCCATGAAATCCGCCTGCCGCTGGAAAACTCATCCCGGCTGGATTATGCAATTTCGGGCAGCCGGGCCAAATTCAGGATCGCCTCCGAAAACAGCCTGAAGATGACCCTGGTCGAAGAGCTGCTCGAAAAACACTGCGATGATCAGATCCTGATCATTGGCCAGTACCTGAAACAGCTGCATGAGATCGCCAGGAAATTCGGATTTCCATTGATCACCGGCCAGACAGTCAATTCACGGCGTGAGGAGCTGTTCGAACAGTTCCGCGAGGGGCAGATCCACTGCCTGATTGTTTCAAAGGTGGCCAACTTTGCCATCGATCTGCCGGATGCCAATGTGGCAATCCAGGTCTCAGGAACCTTTGGATCCCGCCAGGAGGAAGCGCAGCGCCTGGGGCGAATCCTGAGGCCCAAATCCCATGGCCGGAGCGCCCACTTTTATACTCTGGTCACCAAAGAGTCTGTCGAGCAGGAGTTTTCAACCAAACGCCAGTTATTTTTGACCGAGCAGGGTTACAGCTACGAAATTGTCGATCGCAAAGATTCTTTCCCGGCCAGTTTCCCGCCGATCCACTCGGTCCCGGGGAGATAGACAGCGGGGCTAACGCGAGCCAGACGGAATGAATCAGAACCGGTGCCCGGCACCCGGCTGACGATGGGAGGGGTTTCGAAGCAAACAGAGCAAGCCAATGGAAAAAACACCGTTGCATCTCCTTCCCTATTTCATGCAGAAAAGCATCGATGAGCTGCAGTCCATCGCCAGCCGGATCGGCCTGTATGGCCTGCAGAACTCCAAGCAGCGCCTGGTCTCTGGAATTGCACAGAAGATCGTGCAGCGAACCACTCTCGAAAGGCTTCTGGCCGACCTGGAAGAAGAGGCCTGCGAGCTGCTTCAGTTTTTCGTCGTGCGCAGTGAAGTGGCCATTGTTTCGCAGGATCTGCAGAATCCGGCATGGCGGGCAGCTGGCTCCGACCGGGGTTTCATTCTCTCAGAATTGATGCAGTGCGGCCTGGTCGGCATAGGAACCGATGAAAACCGGATGTATCACTCGTATGCGCTGTTCGAGGAAGTCAAAGGGCCATTGAGAGCACTCATGCTTCCCAACCTTCCAGACCCACTTGCCGAGCAACCGGCCCCGAAAAATTTTTCGGCCGGGACCAACACCTGGCTCGAAGACACGATTACACTGCTGGGGTACCTGCATCGGGACAGAATACCGTTGATGAAGAGTGGTGAGCTCTCCCAAAGGGAAATCCGCAAGATTCTTCCGCTGCTCAGGGGCACGCGAACCGAAGAGCTGGCACAGGAACCTGTATCTGGAGGCTCCTCCTGGTTTGCCAGGCTGTTCAGGCTGGCACACGGAGCCGGGCTGCTTTGCGAGCAGGAAGGGAGTCTTGTCCCGGGAAAGAAGGCTTTTCAAGCCGCGATCAATCTGTTTGGCTCACCGAAAAAGGCTCTGGACAGGATCCTCTCCATGGAGGGATCTTATCCTGGCTTCGAGACCGATCTTAAATGCATTCTGAACCTGCATCGGAAATGCTGCCGAAAAGGATCCGCCTGGCTCAGTGTCGAATCCCTTCAGAATCACATGTACCCACCATTGCCGGGTGGGCAGCCGGCTCAGAACCAGCAAAGGATTTCTGCTATCCTGTATGGTTTTTTTTCACTCGGACTATGCGACCTGGGGCATGATGGGGAAGATCTGCTGTGGAGGCCTCACCCCGAGCTGGAAATGATCCCCGAGGATTCATTCGGCTTCATCCATCTTCAGCCCAATTTCGAGATAGTCGCCCCTGCCAACCTGGCATGGGAATCCCGTGTGGTGCTGGAGCAGATTGCCGAGCTGATTTCCATCGATACACTCCTGAATTATCGCATTACCCGCGATTCGGTGTACCGGGGCTTCTGCTCCGGGTGGAGCGCCGACGAGCAGATCCGGTGGTACACGAGGCAGCTCGGTGACAAACGCACAATCCCGCAGAATGTTCATCACAGCATCGAGTCCTGGGGGATCGGATATGGGCGAATCGGGCTGGAAACCCCATTGCTGCTGGTGTGTGAAACTTCCATGCTGGCTGATGACATTTACCACTCAAAAGAAATTTCGCAGCACTGCCTTGGGTACCTTGCCCCGCATATTCTGATCCTGAAGGCAGGTTCAGAAAAAGCGGCCATCGACAGCCTGCAGAGAATGGGGCATCTCCCCCACCCGGATGTGGGCGATGGAACACGCTGGATTCATTCAGGAGACAGGGGCGCAGATCCGGTGGATTGAGCAGCCGGCAGGATCGGTTCATTTCCTCCCGGTGAAGAACCTTTCTTTTCCCGAGAGATCACGGTGCATTTCAATGGAATGGAAATCCCAATCGGATAAGAGTTTCAGCACAGACAGTGCAACTGTGGGGCTTCCTTCCAGAAACAGGATTCCACCCGGCGCAAGAGCCTTGCTGGCTTGTGGAATCAGGCGGCGGAAGGCCTCACAGCCATCTGCGCCGCCATCGAGCGCCAGCACCGGTTCATAATTCCTGACCTGTGGATCGGTTTGCAGAATTTCCTGACGGGTCAGATAGGGCGGGTTGCTCACTATCAGGTCGAAAACGGATGGCCGAAAACATGCCAGCCAGTCGCTTTCCACCCAGTGGACACGCCTGTCCGGATCATTGTTTCGGGCACATTGCAGAGCCTCACTCGAGAAATCACAGCCGCAGACCTGGGCTGCAGGAAACATCCCGGAAAGGCAGATGGCAAGGCAGCCTGTGCCGGTGCCTGCATCGAGAATGGACTTCGGTCCAAGCTGATACGAACTGATAAGATCGATCAGCTCCTCGGTTTCCGGGCGAGGAATTAGAACTTTTGAAGAGACAGTGAAGATATGATCCCGGAATCCTTTCCGGCCCAGGATGTAAGCCACCGGCTCATGGCGAAGCCTTCGTTCCAGCAGTTCTTCCAGAATCGCCAGATCATGGGAGGAGAGAGGGTGTCCGGGATCAGCCAGTATCCTGGATCGGGTCAGGGCCAGAGCATGTTCAGCCAGCAGCAGAGCGGATTCGCGTGGGGATTCGACTTCCGCATGGTGGAGGCGAAGCTGCGCCAGCCGGATCCATTCAGCCAGGGATATTTTATGCTCTGGAGGCTTCATCGGGTGCGGTTCCCGAGACACTTTTCATAAACCTCGAGGAATCGTTCGGCCAGGCTGCCCCAGGAGAGAGGCCCACAGGCCAGTTCACGGGCACGGGCACCACACTCTCTTCGGAGAGTTTCATCGGAGAGCAACTCACAGATGCGAGCCGCCATATCCTCCGGATCCGGGCTTGAGACCAGTCCTGCATTGAAGCGCGGAAGCCACTCCACCGCATCGCCCACACGGCAGGCCACCATCGGCCGCCCGGAGCAGAGGTAGTCGCCGAACTTGATCGGCCAGCGTGCACGGTTCACCAGGTTATCGGGAAGCGGCAGCAGGTGGATATCCGCAGCTGACAAAGGCAAGGAAATCTCATCAGGGTGAAAGACACCCAGCTGGTGAACCTGCCCGGCCCTTTCCCCCAGCCTGGCCTGGCACAAGGATTCGATCTGGCCCTCTTTATCCGAGCCGATAACAATGAAACGGGTTTCCGGGAAGGAATCCAGCACCCATCGATAGGCATCGAGAAGGAAGGCAAAATCCCAGAAAGCAAATCCGGAGAAGCACACGATCGGGCATCCGGATGGAAGCCCCAGGCGCCTGCGGCATTCCTGCTGATCGAGCGGAGTAATACGGCGGTGGTCACAGCCGGAGGGAATCTGGAACAGGCGGTCTGGAGGAACCCCCACACCGATGGCCCGTTCATACAGGGTTTGAGAGACGACAGTCACTGCATCGGAATGTTTCCTGGTTCCTTCTTCAATCCAGCTGCCTTCGAGCCGGTCAACCCACTTAAATCGGCGGCGTGAGGTGGTGATTCCACCTTTTGTCCACCAGTCGGACCAGTCGGAAACCAGCGGGATGCCGGAGAGATGCAGCAGGTGTCCAGGGATCGTGACATTGGGGCGATGTTCGAAGGCATGCACCAGATCCCAGGAGTGGCGAAGCAGGCCGAGACGGCTGAGTATGTCGACCAGCGCATAGCCCCCATCATGCGATCCGATTTTTCCCCAGCGCGGAGTGACCCAGACCTTGACACCGGAGCGGTTTTCTTCTTTCCATCCCGACTGGATCGAATCGGCGGTAGTGACCAGCACCACCTCATGCCCGCGCTGATGCAGCTCATCCGCCAGAGGAAGGCAGCGCAGAAAACTTCCTCTGCCAATGACATTATGATTGAGGAACAGGATTCGCATTCTTCACAGGGGGCATCAGTCCGGCACCCTCGGGCCGCAAGTCAGGATTTTGACCTGCGGACTGTAATCGGCCCGAAGACTGCATCGCCCTCCTCGACCACGAGCCGGAAATCACATCTTTCATACTGGCGATTGGCGAAGCGTGCATCCGGAACAGAGAAAACCAGGATTTTCCAGACTCCTACCTCGAGGACTTTGCGTGGTGAGGCGCGTTTGGCCACGCTCATAATCCCGAGGAGGTTGTCGGAGGAGTCATAATCCAGACGGATGCGTGAAGGCTTCTGGCAGATAACCTGAACCTGTATTTCTGCCGCTCCCCCCTGGTCGAACCAGAAACGGTCATCGAGATCATAATAGACCTCGCCATTAGGGGATTTCGGTTTGATCCCATGCAGACGGGTGCCCGCCTGATCGGTAAAGGTTCCGGTTTCAAACTGGGCATTGGGAAGAGGCACCGCCCGAATCGGTTCGTTCGGCCCGGATCCTGCTTCTTTGGCGACCACTTCATTCCTGTTGCTTCCGACCAGCGGCGCTTTGAATGGAACCATGGGAGGAGGAATCCTGGCGAGGACCGGACGGTGCGCAGCGCCCACCCAACGCAGGGCATTGCGCAGAATGATTCCCGCGATGGGATCGACACCCGCCTGGTCGACCAGGTGCAGCTGGCAGAACAGGGCCTGCCCTTCATCGAGGGCATATTCATAAACAATGTCGCCCCAGCCGGCCTTGTTGCTGCTGGTGATGACATCGGCGAGAGTCCTGCGAACACCGGGGCCGAAGTTGACGGCGAATCATTCCGGACCAGGACAGAGGTCGCCAGGACACCGGTATTTCCCCAGTTGCTCATGTCTTTCCGATTGATCCCTTCGAAAAGGGGATGGTCAGGAATCCGCAGGTTGACAAAATCGATCCCGGATGGCCAGCCTTCCGGGGAGGAAGCAAAATAATCTCCTGGATAAGGGCCGGAAAAACGCCAACGGCTCTCATGCTTTTCCTGAGCCAGGACCAGCAGCCTGCCCCCGGCCTGAATCCATTTTTCGAAGCTGGGCCAGGCACGGGCAATGTAATGATCATAGGCATCCGGCCCGATTATCAGCCCTTGAAGCTGGTTGAGCTGGGTCAGGTTGTCGAGTGGATTAACCTGGAATTTATGTGCTTCGAGGAAACGAACCAGGTCTCCCTGTGGGTCATAGACCCCCACCCTTCGGCAAGATCCTTGGGATTGGGATCACAAACAGCACGGTTCCCGATGCGCACAGTGAGCTCATTGCCAGCGATCTCTGTTTCACTGGAAATCAGGCGGACTCTGACCTTGGCGGTTTCGATGGTGGGGGTTTCAGGAAGTTTGAGGGCCAGGCTGTGGGATTTGCTTTTGTAATAGCCGATCGATGATATTTCACTCTGGGCCGAAATGGGATCCTGCCCGCCAAGCCCAGATACCTCGCAGACCAGCCGGCTGGTGGTGATGGTTCCTGCTTTAATATCATCATGGGCGATGGTGAATGAGGCATCGAGGATCTCCCCGCTGTAAAAATGCCTGCGCATGCCATTCATGGTGACGATGACAGGTGAGTAAGCCTTGCCGACCGCCTCCAGGATGGGTTTTGGAGAAAGGGCCTGGGGGGTCATCGGATTGTAGAACCAGTTGGCGCAGGTGAATGGAAAGAGGCCGGCCAGACGGTTCTTGCGCGGATCCCTGAAAGCGCGAGCCTGCTCGAGCAGGGTTCGGATTCGCTGAGATTGAAATTCCAGCAGGGCTGCACTGTCATCGGGAGGGGTTCCGATGCGCATCCTGGTGGCGGTGATTTCAGGGGTGGAGCCAACAGGAACTCCCTGCCCGGCGGAGGAATATCCGCTCTGAATTTCCGAAGAAACCCAGGGCGGATTGGCGGCATTGCTCCCTTTTCTCAGCAGGGTCCACTGGCGGAGAAACGGCAGCCAGTCCGCCAGGCGGCCCTCATACCAGCCGCTGTCGACATGCCAATCTTCAACCGCAGAAGGCAACAGGCCTCGATTATCGGAATCCGGCATGACCACATAAGCCGGTGAAGGCAGAAACCTGGAACAGGACTGACCAGATTTTCAAGCGCCGCAGTGGTGGCATTACGAAAACCTTCATCGACCCTGGCGGCGCTCATGCAGTTCCCTGCCCCCATCGACCAGATGACCGCCGAGGGGTGGCTGCGCAGGGAGCGAATGATAGCAGTCATTTCCTGCGAGGCCTGGTCGATAAAAGCCGGATTGGCGAGATCATAAGGGCCATCATCGGCATACAGGGGGCCTTCGATCCATGCCAGCAGTCCGAGTTCATCACAGATTTTAAGCCAGAATTCCGCCGGCGGCTCATGGGCAAAGCGGACCATGCGCACACCGGCCTGCCTGAGCGCCTGAAGCTGTGCGCGTGCGACAGCCTCGGGTGGGTTTTCATAATGTGGCGGTGAGCCGGCCCCAAACAGGAAGTAAGGCTTGCCATTGAGGAAGAATTTTCCATCCCGGGCGGTGAAGCTGCGAAAGCCAAACTCGAGTTCGCGGGAATCTTCCCCTCCAGGCAGGCCCGAGCAATCGGACCGAAAGACGATACAGGGATGGGAATTCCGGTGTCCAAGTTTTTGCAAGCGAGAGGTTGGAAATCGAGATGTTCAACCCGCGGAATTTTGACCGGTCAAAATTGACGGATTGAAGAATCGGGCCATAAATGCGGGTGCCTGTTTCCTTTTCGGTGATGGTCAGCTCAAGGGTGCTGGTGCCGATGGCTTCATCAGAAACCGCCACACTGACTGCCAGCGCCTGTATATTCGGAAGCACAGAAACCTCGAGGATTCGTTCGCGGGGAACAATACGCAGGTTAACCGGCCGATAGATGCCGCCGACTTTCGGATCGAACCCGAGGGGAATCGAGCTGGTGCTGTTGGGAGATGAGTGCCCCGGCTCGATGAAAGCGGCTTTGTCAAAAACACGAACAGTCAGGACATTGGTCGCCGAAGCCAGAGCCGAGGAAGGAAAAGTGACTTCGAATGGGGTATAAGCCCCCCGGACACGTTTGCCGACCAGAGCGCCATTCAACCAGACCGAGGCCTGGGCAGAAACACCCTCGAAACGGAGAACCCCGACATGATCCCGGTCTCCACTGGTGACACGCCCCGGGGGGAAAACCTCCGGTGGGACCCGGAAATTGAGACGATACCAGGCTTCACCATCATGTTTCGGATAAGGGCCACCTGGAATGGTGGATTCGGTCCATGGAAATCCGCCTGGAGGCTGATCCCAGTAGCCCGGAACCTTGATCGGCTCCCATTTGACCGAGGCCTGCTGGATGCCGGTGAATTTATCGACATTGACTGTTTCCGAAATATCGTTGATTCCACCGTGAACCGGATAAAAGAGCCAGTCTCCATCAAGCGAAAGGCTGCCCGCCTGAACAGGCTGCCCGAGCTGAAAAAACAGACTCAGGACAAACCCGAAGGCATGCCATTCCTTCTTATGGCGGAAGGCCATTGACAGGCACATGAATATTGCTGATCTCATCCCAAAAGTTTCAACAGGATACTAACAAGGTTTGCCGGAAGATACAGCTTCGGATCTCGATTTTTAAATGGAATACCACTCCATCCAGCCCCAAAAAAAGAATACCTATGAATCCCTGCTTTCGCAGGAATGAACAGTCTCTCTGGTCTTTTTCAGAAAATGCGGTGACAAAGGAGAGGGGGATCCCCTGAATCCAGGATCCCCCCATGAATATCTCACTGAAGGCTTTTGTCGCTTTAACGGCTTAATAGAGGTTCCAGTTTTCGACCTCAGAGGCTCCCGGCTGGCTCAGTGGGTCACCCATCGCCCATTGAGCCGCACGCAGAAACAGGAGCCGACCGGTCTCATTCATGCCCAGGAATCGCCGCATGGTTCCACCTGACCCATTTTCATTGACATGAATATGGACATACCTTGCACTGGCCGGCTGTCCATTGGCCATGGTGGCGCCTTGCTCGAGGACTGCGAAAACAACACGGGTTTCATCGAGAGGGCTGACACCCAGCACTGTCAGCCCGGAGGCCTTCCCGGCGATATCCGCTCCAGGCCAGGCATACTCGTAGTTCTTTTTCCAGGAGCCAGAGACCAGTGGATCCGGGCGGCTGTAGGCATCCTCATTGGGATAAGGATCCCTCAAGATGCGCACCAGTCCATTGGCATCGGTCTGGATTCCCTGTGTTATCGGGTGGCTGGTGTTCACCAGTTTCATATACTGGGTCAAGCCGGTCGAATCCTGGCCCCAACGGTTGGTGTCCCCGGTGGAGGTGCCTTCGGCATAGAAGGGAATAGTTCCGGCTCGCGCAGGGTTGGCCAGAGTCACATGCTCACCCATCAACACCGGCACACCTTCCGGGACCGCCTGGACATCCGATGAGGAGCTGCTTCCCGAAAGATAAACCAGCTCAATTGTATCCCCTGTCACTTCCGCTGCCGTATACTCATCCGGCATGTAAGCATCAGCATAGAGTTTTCCACGATAACCGGCATTCTGCAGCAGGATCAGAGCACCCATATCCCCGGGAGAAACACTCTCTGTGGGCGGGACGGCATAAATACTCTTATTTCGAGTCGAAACCAGGACTTGCCCCCTGGGGTCGGGCTGGGCCATCGCCATGATGGGAATCAACAAAAGAACAACCAGAGCAATAACAGTAGCGTGTTTCATTATGCCTCTCCTTTTGTTTTGAAATGAGATCGTGACTGAGGTGTCATTGCGAGCACCTTTTCAAGAAAAAAACAGACACACACACCTGAAACTTATCCAATCATCTCACTCGAGGATCCGCATGTCAACAGTAATTTAAGCATATCTATACTATTATTCTGCAACACTGGTTGTCACTCGGAGGGAATCATTTCCACCTGATCACCCTGGACTTTCAGAAAGGCCGCACGAATGCCGGAGCCTTCACCCTCTTCGTAATAGATAAAGAGCACCCGTCTATCGGGAAGCTCGGTCATGCTTGGGTACGCACCTGTGTGAGCATCGACCTGAAGCGGGCCTTTCCAGGTGGCTGTTTCATCGGTTGACCAATAAATTGAGGTGGCGGGAATCCGGACACCCAGCAGGATCAGGCCCGAGGAATGGCGGTAAAGGTAAGGGCAGTGTCCTTTGAACCCGATGTCCTTGACAGGACCCCAGGTTTTCCCCATATCCGAGGACTGGGCACAGTGCATATTGACACGGCTGCTGCGCAAGGCAGCAAAAAGATTTCCATTTTTAAGAGGGATCACATCGGTTTCCGCATCGAGATGCACCCCGGCTCCATCTCCGATGGGGGCATAGTCCCCCCAGGTGAGCCCATCATCCCTGGATTTGGCTGTGGCTCCAAAGACCCGGTCTCCTTTGTCGGTTTCATGATACAGGCCCAGGATCAGCGACCCATCCGGCAGCTGCCTGACCGGGGATGAAGTCGCCAGCCAGAAATCCACCGGGAGAGCCAGTTCCCTGGGTTCACTCCAGGTCTTCCCCAGATCCTTCGATCTGGAGAGGTAAGTTTTAATCTGCTGACCCTGCTCAGAGGGGCGGTAGGTGAACCAGTTGCATAGCAGGTCCCCATTGTTCAACTGGACAATCGATGGATCGCGATCATCCTCCGCCGTGTCGATCATGACGACCGGGTCGCTCCATGTTTTTCCTTCATCAGTGGATCGAATCGCGGTGATCCTCCCTCCCAGAGGGCACTGGGGAGCGGGCAGGGACACGTGTGAATAGCCCGCATAGAAAACACACAGCAGGCTTCCATCTTTGAGGCGGCAGACATCGGGAAAGGCAGCATACCCACCTGCTGCCTCGCCGGAGCAGATGACCTTCGGATTTTCCGCCTGAACAGGAATCTGGGAACTCTGGAGCATCAGCAGCATCAACAGGCAGACAGTTCGAATCGGGCAAAATCGCATCTGTGAGAATGGGGTGTTCATCGGGTTCATCTCCTCTCAGGAAGAAAAGTCAAAAGATCAGGCAATCGATCGATGGTTCGGGTGACCCCGAGTTCCGCCCAGACCGACTGCGGTACAATACCATAAGTGGCCGCACAGAAAGCAACTCCACTTTTTTCAGCGAGTTCGAAATCCGGCCTGCCATCCCCCACCAGCAGGCAATCCGAGGGCCGAAGGGAGAACGATTCGAGGATTTCCAGCAACGATGCAGGATCCGGCTTGAGCGGATGGCCCTCACGATGGCCGACAATGGCTTCGAGGTGGCTGGCCAAATTGAGGTTGGCCGCAATCTGCTGAACCAGGGGATCGGCTTTGTTGCTCAAGACTGCCCGGATGATATTTTTACGCCCGAGGTCTTCAAGGACCTCGAGGGCGCCCGGGTAAAGACAGGAGAAATCGGTGGGATGGCGGCTGTAATAGTGTTTGACTTCATCAACAACCTGCGGCAAAAGCGGGTGATCCGGGATGGGGAGGAGGTTGCGGATCAGATTTTTCAGCCCGCATCCCACCTGGGCTTTGACCGCCGCAGTGGAGTGAGTGGAAAAACCGAAGGTCTTCAGGGCATGGTTAGCCGCACAGGCAATGTCCTCAAAAGAATCCACGAGAGTGCCATCGAGGTCAAAAACAACAATTTTCATTTATGGTTATTCCGTGTCTGTTGAATCAGGTCGGTTGCCAGATTGCGAAACTCGTGTGACCACTCGGGAAGCTCTGACACTCCGCCAAACCGGGACATGTTATAAAGAGCCGCAAACCTGGTGCAAAGCGGAGCACTGTGCGGGTAGGCTGCCGCAATCCGGCTCATATAGGCGAGAGGCGTTTCGGAAGAGGCCCGAGGGATGCCCCGCCGCGAAAAAGACCGTTCGAGTTTGAGAAAGAGGCGTGTGGCCAGATAACCGCTGGAACGCCGTCGGCGGAACCAGGAAAACGAGGGCAGATCGAGCGACAAGGCCTGGAAGAATGAAGAGAAGTCGGGTGACACCTCACGAATCAGCCACGCCAGGAACACGAGGAACAGAATGAGCGCGATCATCGGGCGCGCCATATAAATCCACCAGCCGATGTTGAAGATGTTTCTGGGTTCGAAAAAACCTGTTTCAAAGATCTTCGTGAAAAATTCCTTCTGGTCAGACTGGCTGTAGTCAAGGACATAGTTGTTCCACTGCAGCTGCAGGAAATCATAGACATCGGCGACAACACCCAGGTGGGCCATCAGGTAACTGACCGGTGTGTTGCTCGAAGGAGTTGGATCAAAGGTGATCCACCCGCGATCATCGAGATAGGCTTCCACCCAGGAGTGGGCATCGCTCTGGCGGATCATGAGGTAATTGCGGAACAGGTTTTCTCTGCCGGATTGAAAGCCGGTGACCAGCCTGGCCGGGATGCCATAGTTTCGGAGAAGCAGCGCCAGGGCAGTGGCAAAGTATTCGCAGTTGCCCGCTTTCTTTTCAAAAATAAAATCCTCCAGGCTCGTGGCACTGTTCGGCTCGGTGAAATCCAGGGTATAGGCCTGGGAGGTCTGCAGGCCAACTGAGAGGGTCTGGGTCAGCTCGAGCGGATCGATGGCCCTGGTTTTGAACCCGGGGGCCAGTTCTTCGCCCCGTTCTTCGAGCCGCTGGATAAAGCCGCCGGGAACTGTCGCCAGACTCAAGCAGTCACGAAGCGGCGCTGGATCGATTTCACCGGGCTGCGGGCGGTAGTCATAGGCCACATCGGACTGGATGAGCCTGAGGGTATAATCAAAACCCCGGTAACGCAGATCGCTGCGGGGCTGCAATGTCCAGGAATCGGGATCAAACCCACCCTTTCGAAATCTCCCTGGATCCTGGCCACCATCCAGGCATCCGGCCATCGACCTCCGGAAGAAAGATTCGCGGATCGGCCATGGAACTGACATTGACCGAGATTTTTTCCTTTTCAAGGGGAACTTTGTCATGGTAGAGGCTGATCTGGCCTGAACTTCCAACCACTTCCATGGGGTTGCTGTCGCTGGACCACTTCTGGGCATTGTAATCGAACTTTTCGAGAGCCGCTCCCCGCCAGCGCCAGATCCTCTGGTTCAGGATTTTCGGCATGAAGATGCGCAGGGCGATCCGGTTATCGGTCTGGATTGCGCCCATCTGGCCGAGTGTGACCTCATCGGAAAAACCGCTGACACTTTCCTGAGTGAACTGGGAGGGCTGATAGGAAATCCCTTCGACACGGGGCAGCAGCGGAAAGATGATGATTGCGATGAGGATGGAGATGCCCGCGATCCAGTAGCTGACCACCTTCATGCGTTGAACAACCGATCTTTCGCAACGCGCCAGTTCGCGGCGGTCGAGGGCGCCATCTTCCAGGGTGATTCCAGTGAGAAAGTCGCACAGCAGCAGGACTCGTGTGAGCAGGATCACGAAGCCTGCAAAGATCAGGGGGAAGACCACCGAAGACATGATGGTCGAGACCACCGCCAGATGAATGAAACCGACTGAAGCAATCCAGAGGTAATGGGCCGGCTTCTTTCCCCCCCAGAGATATGTGGCCTGGAAGTAAATTGTGAACAATATCAGCATCAGGACCGATGGTTCCCACAGATAGAGCGCCATGAAAAGGAAAAGGATCCCGCCGGAAGGTTCGCCGAGAAATTTCTTCAGGCGGGTCTGGTCACAAATCAGAAAAGTAACCAGCAGCCCGGCTCCGGCGATGGGGTGGAAGATGCTCCCCACTGTCGTTGCGAGAATGCCAAAATAAACCATCCATCTGAAAGGCGCGGTCAGAGAGGGAGGCAGGAGGGCAGAGAGAGGTTGCACCCCTTCAGCCATGGGGCGCCTCCTGGAGCAGGTGATCCTGCTGGCCCGCCTGAATATGAACCCCGGTGACAGTGGCCTGGATATAGACCACCTCCTGGCTCATGGAGGGCGAGGCTGCATCGCCGGACAGAGACCCCGAATTGCCTTTGAGGGAATGTTTGACCAGGGCCAGGTGGGTCAGGATCTGGATTTTGTGGCCTTCCCCGAGGGCCGGTGTAATGCGGCAGGTTTCGTCCATATATCCCACCGATATCCCTCGAGAGAGAAGCTCGACAACCGCTGTCGCCGCCCAGCTCACAGCCTCTTCGAAATGATTTGAAAAAGTCCGGGAGGGCTGGGAATCGTAGCAGGTTTTCAGGCAGACAATCACCTGCCGGTTCTGGGGGTGATGAAAGAGGGCGACTGTCAGGCGGTCTGTTTTAGCCGAATTTTTCCAGTGGATCCAGCGGATCGGATCCCCAGGCTGGAAATCCCGGAAGTTCAACAGGTCATCCCCGCTCCCGATTCGTCTTCCAAGGTATTCTCCATCAACCGCCAGCTGGGAAGGATGCCCCGGCCAGGCATCAAAAAGGCGGGGAAACGCCAGCAGGCGCCTGGGGGCCAGGATCTCTCGGGATCGTTCCCAGAAACCGAATGGGAAACGAGTCATGACCACCAGCCCGGTCAGATCATGCCAGCCACGGCCGGGCAGGACCAGCGAATATTCCCGTTTCACCTCTTTTCCCTTGCCCACCAATGGGAAAAAAACTTTGCCGAATGGTTTTTCATTGCGTGGGCTGATCTCACGCACCTCGAGGGAAAAGGAATCCATCAGCCGGCGCTTGTTTTTCAGGCGGATTTCGACTGGATGCGGGGTCCCGGCGAAGAGATATTCAGGCTCCTTCCTCTCGACCTGAAGCCCGCGCAGGTTCATCACCGCGGCATTGCCCATCGTGATGAAGCTGCCGAAGAACAGGCAGACTGTCAGATACAGCAGGTTATGGCCGCTGGAAACAGCGGCCGCGATGATGAATATCATCAGGAGGAAGAAAAACCAGCCTGCTGTGGTTAAACCGAACTGGTAACCGACCTTTTTGTGCAGCAGATTCACATGACGCTCAGCCATAAAAGAACCTGCCGGCCCTCATTCAAAATCGATGAAAGAAGGATTCAGTATGCGGTTCGGATCGAGCTGTTTCTTGGCATCACAAAGACGATTCCAGTCCTCACCCCAATGCTGCTTCCATTGGTCGCGGGAGAAACGGACCCAGCCGGAGAGGTAACGTTTGCCGCCAAACATCATCGAAGCAGCGCTGGCTTTGTCGAGCGCCTCGAGAACAGGCTGGACATAATCTTTTGGAATCCCCGGAAGTATTCCGAAGCCGAGCACAAATTCACCGGGCGGCCGCTTGAACAGAGGAACCTTCGAGGTCCTGCCGGAGCTCGGCCACAGGAGGATATGCCCTCCACCCAGCATCGGCGGGGGAATTTTTTCGAGGACAGTTTTGACATAGAAGGAGCTTGCCTCCCAGGGGAGGATCACCTCCATCCAGGGGTGGGTGTTTCCCCAGTAAGGGCTTCGTTTCCAGAGTTCGAAAAGGGGTTCGAGGCGGAAAGCGAAATCCAGTGCGGAACGATCTTCCACATGAGAAGTGCGGTAAGGGCTCAGGCCCGCCAGATCCTCTGCCTCTTTAGGCGGTTGATCGGGAGAAAATTCACGGGTGATATGAAGTGGGAAAAACCACTCACCAAAAGCCCGTTTGCGGCCATCCTCCTCCTTGAAGCCGACCGGAAGGGGAACACACCAGGATTCGATATAATCCAGGCGGCCTTCCTGCATGATTTTTTTGGAATCATTCAGGACCGCCTCGAGGTTATCATACAGCAGCATATAGGTCCGGTTGCGCGGGAGCCTCTCTCTCACCAGGATCTCGGCCTCGGTGATGATGCCAAACTGGCCCAGCCCGGAACGAACGAGGTTGAAAAGGGAGGCATTTTCACTTTCCGAGCATCGCATGATCTCACCAGTGGGAGTCACCACCTCCAGGCTGAGGACATTGTCCCCCTGGACCCCATGGCGGAAGGAGCAGATGCCGATTCCGGCCACCGAGAGGGTCCCGCCGACAGTGACCCCGAGATTGTTGGTCAGGACACGAGGCACCAGGCCCTGTGTGTCGAGGTGGCGCACCAGGTCGCCCCAGACCACCCCGGACTGGCAGGGCACCATGCTGCGCGGATGATCCAGCTGGCCAATCTGGTTCAGGCCGCGGGTAGAGATGACAATTCCCTCCTCAACCAGGCTCTGGCCGGTCTGGGAATGCGCCTCACCGCGTGTGGAGACAGGGATGGAATGCCGGTTGGCGTATTCCATGACCTTCGAGACACTCCGGGATGTGGAGGGCTGCACGACAATGGCTGGCTTGCGGTAAACCAGGCGTCCGAAATCTTCAGAGTAAGCAGCCAGGTCATTTTCGGCTGTGAACAAATCTCCATCGACAAGGGGTCGCAGATCCGCGGCGAGGTTGTGACTGGACACTGGGTTTTCTCCTCGGAGTCAATGACATTAAAAGGCTTTTCCAGAAGGTTACCATTCATCCAGAGTGCCACAAGACAGGGCTGATCTCAATGGAGGCGCAGCTGGAACCATTCGATAGTGGCCCGCAGGGCATCCTCCAGGGATTCGGAAGGCCCCTTGAAGGGATGAACCGCACCGAAGGTATGGCCGGCCCCGGGAATGAGCTGAAGTTTCCGCAGGCCGCGCGGTGTCGCATCATGAAGCAGAAGGGCCTCAGAAAACGGGACAGTTTCATCCTCATCGCCATGGACCACCAGGAAAGGAATGGCCAGGTTTTGAACATGGGAGAGGATGTCATACTCTTCAGGATGGGCTTCGAGATCATCGAGCACACTTACATCGATCGGCATCTGCTGGCTGGTGCGGACATTGGAA
>LMZT01000084.1 GCA_001567115.1 Candidatus Hinthialibacteria bacterium OLB16
TCTCGCACTGCAGGACTCGGGCGAGCATCTGGCCTGTTATTCCATCGAGGAGCGCCGCCCCTTCCTCCAGGCAGGACTCGAAGCCTGCCAGCAGGCTGGCAAATCCTTCTGGGTGAATGTCGAAACCGGGGAACTGGGCCTTGAAAGTGTGGCTGAATACAAGGAACACCGTGCGGAAATCGACCTGGGTGGGGTGGGCAAATATTGGCAGAGAGTTCCTCTGGAGAAACTGGCTGAAAAGATCGGCCTGGCCTGCCAGTTCAGCGACCGCCTCCTGACCTGGGGGTACGCAGAATACTGGCGGCCTCACCTGGGAGCAGCGGCAAAAGATTACTATGACCGCTATCTGGCCTGGGTGAAACAGTAAAAGCCCCTGTCAGGCCATCATTTGGGTGGATCAGGCGAAGCAGTCAGCCCCTGGAGAGGCACATCTTTCCCGGCTTCCATGATCCGGAAGAAGAAACCCCAGTTCAGCCCGGTCTGTCCAATCTTCAGGAGGACTGTCGATGTGCCGCTGGGGAGTTCGACCAGGACCCGGTCTTCATCGATGGTGCCGGTGCGTTGAATCTTGTGGTTCCAGACCTCTTTGCCATTGAGGAAGGCCTTGATGGAATCATTGCTGCCCATGCGAAACTCCGCCTGGCGTGGACCATCAGGAATGGTGACCCAACAGACTGCATAAGCGCAGACATCATTCTTTTCTTCAAATTCAGCCCGCAGATCGACAAAGGCACGCCACTCCGGGGACTGAGTCATTTTCCACTGCACTTCCCCGCCCTTTCCGGGATATCGTGCGGATAGATCGACTGCGGATTCGGGGGGATAGGGGGTGTCATGCCCCTCCATGCCGGGGTTGTCGAAAGGCCCAATGAGCCGCCAGCGGGTGAGGAAGCCCTGTTCCGGCGCGAACTGGTCGGAGATCGCCCGACCGGTTTTTTCATGGGCGATATCCGCAAGAATGAAGTCCTCATTGAGCGAATGGAGGCTGTCGATCGAACCTTTCATTCCATCCACATGGGCCTTGTAGTCTTCATAATTCAAAATTTTCTGTGGACTCTGAAGGGCCAGATAGTTTTTCATCTCCTGGAACGATAACTCCACCATCTGAAGCCGCTGGCGAACCTTCACGGAACGCATCGCTTGAGGATCGATGCTGTCGAGGGCCTGCTGGCAGCGATCGATGACTTCAGGCGGGAACAGTTCTGGATACTGGATCAGGCCCCATTCCGCCTTGGGGCGAAAGGCTTTGATGGTGGACTGCATGGCCTCATAGAACTGTTCCATCGCGGGAGCTTCTTCTTCAAAGAAGGCCTGAAGCATGTCTTTGAAAACCGCATGGCCATCTTGATCAGCATCCCACATCATCTGGGCGGCCACATAATAATTTGGATAGTAGGCTGCCCAGGAGTTCTGTCCTTCGAAAGAAAGCCCTTTGATGCCCAGCTGTTTGTAGATGGGCGCTTCATGGATATGGGCTTCCCACATCGGCCAGGGCAATGCGCCACTGTATGGAACCGGATCATACTCATAGAGGATCAGCCGTTTTGTATGGCGGCTCCACTCCTTCAGGAGTTCCTTGAAGTCCTGCCGGGATTCACAGAAAGCATCATCCACCCCATGCGCTGAACAGAAGGCGCTCGTGGTGATGAACACGGTGGTGTGAGGATTAACCGGGGTTTTCTGTGGCGGGTCGGTGTGATTCAGGTTGTAAGAATAGGTGGTCACACACGCCCCGGGGTGGGTTTTATGAAGCCCATCGAGAACCTGGTTGAGGAAGATCTGGTAACGGTCCGAAACGCTCGGCTTTCCACCACGATCCATGTGGCCGACATCGAGGGCCTTGCAATGCTCGCACTCACAAAAGTCATGGTTGTCATCCGGACAGAGGGAATAGGATTCAACGTGAGGATTCTTGTCGAGAAATTCCCGGATGCTTTCCACGATCAGTTTCACCGCTTCCGGATTGGAAGTGCATACCTGCTGCGGGACACGTTTGCCGCCAACCAGTGAGTAATACTCGGGGTGCTGTTCATAAGTCGCTTTGCGTGAGAGTGTCTGAGTCAGGTTATGGCCATGTTCGATCGCCGGCTTGCCCATCCGGTTGCGCCGCAACCAGTCGTTGTAACGGGCAGATGCGGCTGGAGAGCAGCCATAGGCATACCACACGATGCGGTAATCGAAATCGGGGCCATCGACTTTTTCATCGACAGGCAGGGCCAGATTATTCGTTCGAGGCAAACACTCTCCGATATCTCCAGGCATGATCCAGCGGCACCCCAGTTCGCGAAGAAGGGTGTAGATGGCGTGGCTGGTTCCTTCAGGCGATCCGCCGATCAGGAATATTCCCTGGGGTGAAACTTTGTAAAAAAAGGCTTCTCTGCCAAGCTCCGGGACAGACACAGGGAGGCTGGTGAACTGCCCTTTTTCGCCCACATAGAGCGGAAGCAGCCCAGTGCGTGATGATTCGGAAATTTCGACATCAGAAATCGCCCACAGGCAGCGTTTAAGGTCCGCGACAGCCACATCACCCGGCTGCCCGGGCGTGGCATCACGCACCAGATAAACAGCTGCGCGGCCATTTTTGACCAGGGCAACAGACTCAGCCCGGCTGCATCGGCAGAAGCACAGAGCAGCAGAATCATCACACAGACCGGTTTGAGATTGAGATGCTTCATGGGGGCACTCCTCCTCTTTACAAAAAGGGGCCACAGCAGCGGCCCCTTCGAGTTTCAGGAACTGCAAAGCCGATGCCTGCAGAAACAGGCCTGCCCTCAGGGGCAGGCTGGGCAGTTTGCCGGCAGGACCGATCCAATGATATTCATCAGTGTCGTCTTCAATTTTTCGGCAAGCTCTCTGCAACAGCCGGAAGGAGCCATCGCAGATACGCTTGTCTGGACAGGGGGTGACGAAACATATTCGGCTGGACTGATTCGGAAGAACAGCTGGTCAGCCGGATCCTGGATCCGGAAAGCGAATCGTGCCGGATCTTTATCCTGATTCAAACGAATGAGGATGGTATTCCAGCCACGCTTGAGTGGAATCTGGAGAGAGTCCTGATCAATGGAAAAGTCTCGGCTGCGAGTCACCTCATGCTGCAAAGGTGAAAGGATCTCCGATGGATCGCTGGAAGCAAAAAAGGCTTTCATTTCACGATCCTCGGAGGAGAAGACTGCACAGGACGCATAAAAAACACCGGAGCTGCGCCGATCACCTCTCTGGCATGGACGATCCCATCTGCTGATTTGTATTGGTGCCAGGAATAAATCTTCCCACCCACCTCGAGTGTTCTTCCTTTGCGCATGTTGAGGAGATCCTCAACCATTGGCTGGTCAATAAAATCGCTGCCAAACGGGCCGATGACAAGCCAATCGTGTATCAGATTCCGGTAAGGACGAAGGACAATCGCATCCAGCGCCAGGCTGAGGCTGGCTGCATCATCACGGGGTCCAGTAAGGACCGCAGTGATCGTGTTATCTTCCGGGGTCAGACGGACCCATTCCTTAATTGGTTTGCCTTTGTGGAAAAAGACAAGGCTTGAGGACGGGAGCGAATCTACAATGAGAGGCTCAACTGTATACTTGTTATCTTCGCTGACCGGGAGCCTGAAAGTCACAGAGCGCCCGCCGGGCCTGAAATCCGAAGTGCCTGATGATTGGTGGCTTCTCCGGGAAGCAGCGAGTCATCGACTATTTCGAGCTTGGCAGTGGTCTGCTCTCGAACACAGGTGGATTCGGCATCCATCGCTCCGGGAATCGAGGGTCCCTGCGGGATTCGCTGGCCGACCGGAACAGAGACGAAGAAATCCTTTCCACCGGGAGCCTGATACCAGTAAGCCATGGAGCTGAAATATTTTTTGGAAGTCCAGCATGGTGAGCGGCATAATTTTCCATGGTGAACCGCAGGGATTGTGCAAAGGGGATGTCGTCAGCGATGTGCCAGCGGTAAAGGGATTGCCGCCGCACCTTTTCCCAATCACCCTTCGAGGAGCACCCATGATAAGGATTGGCAAAATCACGAATCCCCCAGGCATCACCAAAATAATCCTCTGAACCGGTGCCGAAGAAGGAAGGAAATTTTTCACCATCCACATAAATCTTCTCATCACCTTCTCCCCACCAGCCACCCACCAGATTATCCGGGTACAGCACCGCGCCAACGAGGCGGCCCGAGCCTGTGCAGTCGAGGATCGGATAATCAAACTCACTGCTGGAGATATCCCTTCTCCAACGGGCATGGAAGAGGGTTGCGCCGGCCGGGAGGTCGCCTGGAAGCCATCCCGCTTTGAAATGCAGATTGGCGGGATGTTCCCCCTGGTTGGTGACGACAACCCTGGCCGACTGATGGAAGGGCATCCGCCAGAAACAGTAGTTCAGGTCATCCCCAATGCCCATCGGGAGGCTTTTGTATGGATTCTCCTGCCAGGCTTCGCCGAAGAAATCACCGATGGGGGCTTCGACAGCCGGAATTTCGTTGCCATCCCAGAAGATCTGCAGCAGCACCTTGCGCCGGGCATAGCGGTCCTGTGAGGCGAGTTTGGCAAACAGCTGGCGGATTGTCCCCGGCCCTTTGAGGTCAGCTACAGCCAAGCTCTGGCCGGGTGCCAGGCTTTCGGCCTTTTCAACCCACTGAAGGCCATCTGCTCCCTGGGGATCGACTCCGGGCTGCAGAAGAACATTGCATACCCGTTGAAGAGCCGCCTCTTCTTCGGGAGTCCGCTCCAGGCGGAAGGTGGATACACGGGTGTCCTTTGGAAAAAGGGAATAGCCGATGTGGTAATACTGGCGGTGGGCTTTGTCGGAAGTCACCTTGCAGCTTTTTGCAAAGGGGATCGGCATGTAGCAGTTGGAAGCCGGGTTGTCTCCGCCCAGGTCCGCGCGCCGTTGCCACACCAGCGGGCGTGGGAAAGGTGATTTATCCTTGCTGAAAAGATCATTGAAATCAAATTCCAGGCTGGGGGTGGTGGCTCCATCGAAATAGAAGCGGATCCTGCCTTTGGGGTTCGCAGACCAGATCCGCCAGATACAGCCCGGGCCTTCCATTTCAGCCATAACGGCTTCACCGGTATCCGGCTCGACCCGGATGTAGTACCCGGCATCCCCATTGGCATCCCAGCCGATGTATTCATCCTTGTCCGGATCATACCGGGATTCACGGTTGTAGCTTGAAAACTGTTTCGCAGCCACTCCAGGTTGTTCCAGGGTGGCAAGGCGATCCAGGTCGATCAGCCGGTCATAGAAATGCGCCGCGCCAAGTGGAGTGGGTGTGCTGGTCGGAGTCGGAGTAAAAGTGGATGTGGGTGTTGGAGTCGATGTGACTGTGAAAGTCGGTGTGGAGGTATAAGTCGCTGTGCTTGTGAAAGTTGATGTGGGTGTTGTTGTGGATGTCGGAGTCGGAGTCGGAGTCGGCAAAGGTGTGTGGGTCGCTGTCGGGACAGGGACCTGAGTGGCTGCAGGCACCGGAGCCGGTTGAGCCGGAACCTGTGCGGATGCAGAAGGCACATCGACCGATGCGGTCGATGAAACGACTGCCGCTCCTGTGGCCGATCCTGGGTCGCCGGCATTCTGCTGAGCAGTGCCGGGTGCTCCCTGCCACAGGATCCATGACAGGGCTAGAATGGTATAAAGCGCTCTTTCAACGCGCATCGTTCGCTCCCCCTCTTGAAAACGATCGCGGTATCTGGCTGCAGGAAGCAGCCCCCCCAAAGACATAACATACTCAATTCTCACTGCTTTCGCAAGGAAACCTCGTGGATTTCACAATGAAGATTCTGCTGTGCAGAACCGGGCCGAATGTCCAAAGCCAAAAGGCCCGAGTGCTGCCAGCTCTGCGAATTCATTCAACAACACAATAGAGGTAAGATCGGGGGCAATCACCTGTGGATGAAAGGAACCATCAGCAATGCGGGTAAAAATAATCAGCCTGTGCCTGCTGCTGTCGACAGCGGCTGGCCCGGCAATGAGTGCAGAAGGGGAGGCAGCCATGCAGCTTGTGGAAGGCGGGGTATTTGGAAAAGCGTTGAACCCGGGAGAAACACCACCACTCGCTTTGCAGAATGAAGCCTATGTCCTTCCTCCACTCACAGTGGAGTGCTGGGCCAAACTGGATAACAAAAGCCAGTACAATATCCTGGTGTCCAATGAACCCAAAGCTTCGGGAACACATTGGGAATTGTATGCCTCTGCTGCGGATGGAGTCCTGGCGGTGTATATGCCGGGTTACTCACCCGCCGATGTCCGCAGCAACCGGTGCATTGTCGATGGCCAGTGGCACCATGTGGCCTGGACTTTCAATGGGCGCATCTCAAGGTTGTTTGTGGATGGGGAAGAAGTGATCCAGTCCCCGGTCCGGCTGAACCAGAATATCCAGCGTGAGCCTGGGCCTCTCTACATCGGAAAAGCGGCCGGGCTGGAGCAGCCGATCGGGTGCGATGGCCTGATCGATGAGGTGCGAATCTCAAGCACAGTCCGGAATATCGATGGGAAGCCGGACCAGCCATTTACAGCAGACCAGGACACAATCGGCCTGTGGCACATGGATGAGGTCGATGAACGAGGGCTGATTCCAGATGCATCGCAATTGCAGAATCACCTCCGGCTTAACCCGGTACTGCGCATTTCGATGGATGAACTCGATCGGGAAAGCTTCAAAGCCGGCCCCTCGCCTCTCGACAGCGAAGCGCTGGAAATTGGCCTCAAGGAAGGGGAAGGAAGCCATCCCGAGGGAGCGGTGGCCCTGGTGCTGGATGGGGTGTGGCAGATGGCCGAGGGGGGAGATCCAGGCCAGCGTTTATCCGGCGAGTGGGGCGATGCCATTCAGGCGAGGGTGCCCGGAAGTGTTCATACCGCCCTCTTTGAAGCAGGGAAAATCCCGGATCCCAAATTCGGCCGCAATGATGCCATCGCCCATGACAAAAGCTTCAACACCTACTGGTACAAAACCACCTTCAAACGGCCTCAGGGTGCGGAAGGCGAGCGGCTTGTGTTCAACGGAATTGCAATCCGCTGTTCGGTCTGGCTCAATGGGGAGTTATTGGGAACCCATGATGGAATGTTTGGCGGACCGGCTTTCGATGTATCAGGTGTGCTGCAGGAGAACAACACCCTGATTGTCCGGATCGATCCTGCTCCCGGGGACCGCACACAGTGGAACAACCCGGAATGGCGCAGCACAGTGGTATTCAACAATGTGTGGGGGTGGCATTACTCCAGCATTCCGGCACTCGGAATCTGGCGCTCTGTTCGGATTGAAGGCTCCCCTGCAGTCAGGATGTTTCATCCTTTTGTCGCGACCCGGGATGCGCAGGAAGGAATTGTCGATATCTGCATCGACCTGAAAGGGAAAAAAGCAGAGTGGTCAGGGGTTCTCACCGGAACCATCCAACCAGACAATTTTAAGGGAAAGCCTTTTACCTTCAACCATCCGATCCAGTCCAATCAGCAGGAGAGCCAGGTTCATCTGCGAATGAAGGTTCCCGATCCGCAATTATGGTGGCCGAATGATCTCGGCCTACAGAACCTGTATCGAATGAAATTGTCTTTCGTCCCGGATGGCGGCGGGATCCCGGACCGGTTTGAAACCACTTTCGGGATCCGGACAGTGGAAATGGCTCCTCTTCCCGGCGGCCCGAAATCGACTCAATTCAACTGGACATTTGTGATCAACAAGCTCCCCATGTTCGTCAAAGGGACTGGCTGGTGCACCATGGATTCCTCGATGGATTTTTCCAGGGAGCGTTACAATCGGCTGATATCGCTGGCCAGGCAGCAGCATATCCAGATGTTCCGTGGATGGGGGTCCGGAATGCCTGAGACCGATGAATTCTATGATCTGTGTGATCGTGCCGGAATCATGGTCCTTCAGGAATGGCCGACTGCCTGGGACAGCCACCTGGTGCAGCCTTATGATGTGCTTGAGGAAACAGTCCGCCTCAATACCCTGCGTATCAGGAATCATCCTTCCCTGGTGATGTATGGAGGCGGGAATGAATCCGGAAATCCATTCGGCAAGGCGATCGACATGATGGGAAAATACTCCATTGAGCTGGATGGAACCCGTGCCTTTCATCGTGGCGAACCCTGGGGAGGAAGCATTCACAATTACAACTGCTACTGGGGCAGGCAGCCATTGGATCACAATCTGAACATGACCGCTTCCTTCATTGGTGAGTTCGGTTTGGCCTGCATGCCGGCCCTCGAGTCGGTGCTGCGTTATCTGCCGGATAGCGAGAAAGGTCAATGGCCTGCGCCGCCAGAAGGTTCTCTCGCCCACCACACACCAATCTTCAATACAGCTGAGGATATGTCCCGCCTGGCACAGTATTCGGCTTATTTCATGCCGGATAACACCCTGGAAAACTTCATCACAGGATCCCAGTTATCCCAGGCAGTGGGGGTTCGTCACACTCTGGAACTTGCACGCACACGCTGGCCGGATTGCACCGGAGCGCTTTACTACAAGATGAATGACAACTATCCGGCGGCATCCTGGTCGTGTGTGGACTGGTATGGGGTCCCGAAGATCGGCCACTATTTCTTCCAGGACAGTTTCGCACCTCTTCACGCCTGTGTCATTTTCAAGACAGTCAACCCGCTGGGAACCGATTGCGCTCTGCCGGTCTTTCTTCTGGATGATGCCGACCAGCTGGCGGGAAGGAAATGGACAGTCAAGATCGAGGCCTTCGACTCGAACCTCCATTCGGTCAAGGCGGAAACCTTTCAAGGGGAAAATTCGATCAACCGGGTTCGCCAGCTGGGAGAGTTGTCTCTCTCTGCCCGGCAGACACAGACAGTTCCCCTGCTTATCTCCAGCGAGGTGCAGGTTGATGGCCAACTGGTGGATCGCACCTTTTATTTCGTGAATTATGAAACGAAAAAAGGCTGTCTGTTCGAGCTCCCCAAGGCCCGTTTGAACATGCAAATCCATGGGAACAAGGTCCTGGTTAAAAATGAGGGAAGTCTCCCGGCGGTGGGAGTCAACATTTCCCGTCCAGGCCATCTGGATACTTTCACGATCGATGACAACTATTTCTGGTTGAACCCGGGTGAATCCCATTCAGTGACTGTCAACTCCAGCGAGGGGCTGGTGCTGGATGCCTGGAACCTTGAAAAATAAGCGGAGATGGATGTTGTAGGGATTTTTACAAGAGCCACCACCTGTTTATGGATTGAGGTGAAACAGATGAGGCAGAGGAATCAGGAGAAACTGAAATTGTCGCGGCCTGGCAGTCTGCTGATTGTAATGGTTCTGATTTCCGGGAACTGCCAGCCGGCTCGGGGAGAACCAGTGGCCAAAGACCAATCCAAGGAATTCTGGCAGATCGATGCCGGGACACTGGACAGCTGGGCGAAGCCATTCCGGAACTGGAACTATTATCCGGAGTGGATCATTCCTCCTGAACCGCCCGATGGCCATGCCTTTCAGATGGTGGATTGCCCATTGGTATGGAAACTCGGAGATCAATGGCAGATGTGGTACACCGGTTTCGATGGAAAAGGCTATCAAACCGCACATGCAGCCAGTACCGACCTGATCCACTGGAAGCCGAAAGGGCTGGCGATGTCGTATGGAGAAAAAGGGACTTTCGATTATGGGGGCGTGACCTTCGGCGGGCTGCTGCTCGAGTCCTATGACTTGAGATCCCTGCGAATCCCTAAAAAGTGGAATGGGAAATACTGGGTGTTGTATGGGTGCTATCCAAAGCAGGGGGGGTATGAAATCCGTCCCGGAGCACAGGGAGTTGCCTGGAGCGAGGATGGGACTCAGTGGAACCGGGCGAGTGTGGATCACCCATCCTTATCGATCGAGGGGGCAGCCGAATGGGAAAAGGACTGCATTTACCAGCCTGGCTGCTTGAGGCGGATGGGAGGTTCTGGGATTTCTATAACGCCGCCCAGGGCAGCTGTGAACAAATGGGAGTCGCTACATCGACAGATATGATCAGCTGGGCCAGGTATGAGGGAAATCCAGTTGTGAAGGTTCGCCCTGGAGGTTATGACGCAGAATTCTGTTCAGATGGAAAAGTATTCAGAGATGGCGATCACTGGGTCATGATCTATTTTGGTGTGGGGCAGGGTGGAGCGCATATCATGGCGGCATTTTCGAGAGATCTGCTGCACTGGACCTCCCACCCGGAGCCACTATACAAGGCTGGTGGACATCCCCGCGGGCTGGACAAGACCTACGCTCACAAAGTATCGCTGGTGTATGACCCTGCCAGGGACACTCTTTTCATGTATTACTGTGCAGTCGGTGATCAAGGCCGTGGAATCTGCCTGCTGACCGACAAGCCGGTGCCGGCCCTGCATGGAGGACCATAAGCCGGGGGCATTGAGCCAGCCCCGCCTAACCCCTAGAATGCATTGAAATCGATTAACCTCGGGATCGAATGGAAATTCAGGGATCCAATTGAGAAGGAACAGAACATCATGATGGACCAACTGCAGCAGATGATGGATCCCGCGCATTTCCAGTATGTTCAGATAATCCTTCATGAGGCATCCAAGCTATTTCTCGCCGCCTTCCTCGGAGTGCTGCTGTCATTCCGGCGTTCACCCGACAAGTACCGTCTGAATCTGATCGAGGCACATGCTTTTCTGTCGATGGCCGGAGCCATGTTCATGGTGATCATCAGCGGTGAAATCATCCGTGCGGTGGCGCTTCTGGGTGCAGCCAGCATTGTCCGTTACCGCTATGCAGTCTCCAGTGCGCGGGATGCCTCCACCCTGATCCTGTCGCTGGGGGTGGGGATGGGGTGTGGCAGCAATCTCATGATCCAGGTGACTGCGGGGACGATCCTGATTCTGATCGTGGGACGGCTGGTGGCATTCTTTCCCGAAGTCCTTCCCTTCGATATGGTCAACCGCCGTGAGGAAATGGTCCTGCTGATTCAGTGTGAGGACTATGTGAAAACAATGGACCGGATCCGGAGTGTATTCGCAGACCATGACATGCGATATGTGCTGGTGGCTTATGATTACAGGGTGAAAAAGCTCAGCGAGGATTTTGTGTCGGAGATCACACTGCATGTGAACATGGCCGGGAACATCAATCTGCATGAAATAACCACCCTGATCCTGGAAGATGGTGTTCTGAAAGTAAGCTGGCAGAGGTCGCAGTCTGCATGAGGCCTGCTGGACTGTTCCTCTTTTGGCGGAAGGCAAGCCTGCTTGTCCTGATCTCAGTCCTGGGGGCACGAGGTTATGGGCAGGCCCCTGCGGGTGCTCCAGAGATCACCTTTCTCGGCACCTGCCAGCGTGTCATCACCACAGACAAGGCGGTTCGCCGGGAGCAGGCGGAGTGGCTGGTGGATGAGGCCCGAATTCAGGAACTCGAGGCCGATAATGGCTGGGAACTCGAAATCAGGGGCAAGCGGGAGACGAATGATGGCAACCGAAAAGAAGTCAGAACCTCACGTTTGGGCCGCGATCCCCGCATCGAAGATTATGCGCTTACCGAAGATGAGCAGCAATTCACAATCGGCATCCAGAAGGAGTTTCTGGCATCGGAACGGAAAAAGAGGGGGGACATCCTCTCCGAAAAACTCAAACAACTGGATCGTGCGGAGTCGATGGTTGTCGAAGCCAACGATGCAGTTCTCGCTGCCGGAAGGGCTTATCTGGATGTTTATTACGGCCAGGGAATTCTTGCCAAACTGGCAGACCAGGCCGCCTATGAGGAAGAAAACCTCCGGATCCTGAAGCTGCGATTCGATGAATATGAAGCGCTGCAGCTGGATGTCCTGACCACCCAGGTGAGCTTGCAGACACTGCGGAAAAGGCTGGCGGATGACCAGCGTAAGAACGAACGGAAGCTGAATGTTCTGAGGCGAATCTGGGGAGACCCCAATCTGCAGCCCGCTTCCCTGGCGGCTCCGGACATCCCGGAGGCAACCGAACTCGAGAATGCTGATCCGGATCAACTGATCGAAGATGCCTGGCGCCGCCGCCCGGATCTGGATGCTTCACGAACAGCACTGTCAACCCTTGCCGCCGGAGGGAAGCATGTCGAGCAGGCCCCGGAACTGGAGATGAAAATCGCCGGTGGAGTGACCGATCACGAAAGGCATTTTGGGGATGAAAGGCGCTTCGATGATACATTTGATCTGATCATGGAGATGAACCTGGTGGTTCCTTTCTCCCTGAGAAGGGAAAATGAATTGCGCCGTAAACGGCATGAGCTCGATATCAAATCTCAAAATCTTGAAATCGAAGCCCGCAAGGAATCCATTGCCAGCAACATCCGCCAGGCGCTGGAAGATTATAAAGTCACAGCGGATGCAGTCCGAATCCAGCTGCTCCTGATCCAGAAACTTCAGGAGGCGGAAAGAATCATGCGGCTGACTGCAGCGACAATGCCTGAGACGATCAAGGGCAATCCGGAATTTGAGGTGAGAAAAGCAGGCAACGAAGTTCTGGAGGCCCAGGGGGATCTTTCCCGGGCGCAGCAATTGAAAATGGAAATGCTGCTGAATCTTTTGCTTGAGCTGGGGAAACTGTCTCCCACACTGCCGAAGACATCCATGGGCCTGCAGGCGACACGCCCATGACA
This sequence comes from Candidatus Hinthialibacteria bacterium OLB16, assembly GCA_001567115.1. Classification (GTDB taxonomy): domain Bacteria; phylum Hinthialibacterota; class Hinthialibacteria; order OLB16; family OLB16; genus OLB16. Next base: position 12,547 of record LMZT01000084.1, read on the forward strand.
CCAGTCAGCAACCACCCGCAGAAGTCGGTTCTGGGGAGGATTATCAAAGCGCTCTTCTTTTTCGTCATGCTGTCAGTGGCGGCCGGGGCGGTCCTGTTCCAATTCTCCAACACATTGACTGAAGCCAGTTTTCCAGGGGTTGTTTTTGGAACCGAAGTCGAGGTTTCCTCAAGAACCCAGGCCAAGATTCTGCGCATCGAGGTGGACCAGAACCAGCAGGTGAAAAAAGGCGATGTGCTGGTGGAGCTGTATGATGAGGAATTCGCCGCCCAGATCAAGAATGCCAGCAACGAAATCAAGGATCTGAAAGCCGCCATCGAACGTGCCCGGGTTGATCCAATGCTTGAAACTCAGGAAATCCAGACCCGGGAAAAGATGAATGATGTCCTGGCGGAAATAGCTGCACTTGAATTCAAACTTCCTACCACAGAGGGAGAAATCAAATCGGCTTCGGCATCGCTGGCGATTCTTCAGGATCAGCTTGACCGTGCCCGCAAACTGTTTGATGCCGGAGCAATGCTGGTCACAGACCTGGAAAGCCGTCAGCTCGCTCTCAATCAGGCCGGACAGAATTTGCTGCTTCTCCATGAACGTGAGCGCCAGGAACAGCTGCAACTGAACACATTGAAACAGCAGGTGGAGTACTACAAAGTTCAGATCGAGGGACTGAAAGAAAACCGGGGGAAAGCCATCATCGATCTGGAGAGCTCGCTTCGGCAGAAACAGGGGGAAATGAACACCCTGATGGCACGCAAGTCTGAAATGATTCTCACATCTCCGCAGGATGGAATTGTTTCACGGGTCTTCCGGTCTGTGGGAGAGATCGCCTCGACCGGCACCCCGATTATGAATATCTACACCGGGGAAAGGCTGTGGGTGGAAGTTTATCCGAATGCTGAGAATGCCGGGCTTCTGCGTCCGGGAGACCGAATGCAGGTCCTGCTCGATTCCACCGGCTGGATACGCCTGGAGGCCCATGTTCAGGGAATCCTGCCGGTCATGCAGGCTCAATCCACGACCTCATTTCTCGGGTCAACAGAATCCAGCTATGCAGTGGTTCTGGTTGAATTTGACAATCTCGAGAAAGCCAAAAGCACTGTCCGCAAAGGGCAGAATGTCACGGCTGTTCTGCTTCCACAGACAGCAGGAAGAACCCCCTAATTTCCGATCAGACTGGACAGATTCTGGCGTTTCTGATCCCAGCTGCGCGCCAGCGCGGTCGCATTCACCGCTTCATTGCGAAAACGGATCCGAGGTTCAGGGGCGGTGAACAGGAGCGCCTGCCAGCCATCGCAATTCAGAACCTCATCCCGGTAAAGCGGCAGAAAGGCATCCTTCCAGGGGGATGCATCGGGATTGGCATCCTCAGGCATCCATTTGAGCAGATTGAATCCCCGGACAAGGTTGTACTGGCTCTGAAGAACCTGGAGGAAAAACCCGGACCAGAAGACCCCATCACGCAGATCTCTGGCGACCATGAATGATTCTCCTTCGGTCTGGTCCTGAGCCTGTTCCAGCTGGTCAACTCCCTGTTTCCAGATTCGGATCACTTCCGGGCAGGCTTCCAGGAGAAATGGGATCGCATCATGAATGGAGCGCCCCCATGTGCTGCCTTTGAGATACGCAGGTGCCGGGGGTTTGAGCAGGATCTCTTCAGACTCCCGGATAAAAGTTTCGAAATGCTGCGCCCGGCAGACATTCGGCAAAGCCTGCAAGGCCTGGCTGAACAAATCCCAGACCGCCATGACTTTTTCAGCAGCCGGCCCGAAATCCCTCGCGGCGGTCCGGGATATGAGCGCATCCGCCGGTTCGCCTGGATTCCAGATCATTTCTTTAAAAATCTCCACATTGGGTGAATACACCCAGGGATGAAATCCCCCCATTGCCAGGGCGATGTTGGATGAATGGAGAGAATGGAGGCGCTGGATTTTTCATGAGCAAGCCCGGGTGATGCCAGGCCGACTGCAGGTGAAACCATCCAATCGGTATCTCCTGCGGCAATGACAGGATGGTATTCATGGGCCGCAGCTGGAGTGCCTGTTGAAGAAGTCCGGCATAGGTGTCATTCCAGCGGGCAGTGACAAGACTCGGATCGCACCCGCTTTCCGGAGAGTCGATCAGGCTGCTGGATGGTTCTTCGAAATAAAGGCCATATTCTCCCGGGAGATCTTTGATCAGGCTGCTGACCACCTCAGCAGACAAGCCACGGGTGGCAGCCAGGAGCTGGATATCCACATTCAATGCTTTGACAATCTGATGAATCTCTTCCAGGAAGCCGATGATCCGTCGTGAGATTTCGGGTCCAGGGCCACAGCCGGAACCAGGCACCACTCCCCAATCGCTGAAAAAGAAGACCAGTTTGGCCGCCTCTTTGTGCTCCGAAAGAACCTGCGAGAGCCAGTCTTTATACAGGCCTTCCCCGAAATCTGTCATCGGGCAGGGGCATACCGGGGTTGATGAGGTATCCTTGAGCCGCGGATTTTCAGTTGGTTTGACAGAATCCGGCTGGGATTGGCGCCAGTTGCGCAGTTCATGGCTTGAGAACGGGCAGCTCGAGAAAGCAAGAATTTTTCGAATTCCCCACGGACGAAGCACTTCATCCGGGACCACCTGGCCCTGGATGATCCCGGGAGTCAGATTGACTGCGGCATGAGCCAGATCCCGCGCATAGGTTTCCCAGTCATAATCATCCGGTTTGGGCTGGGCATAATCTTCGGTGGGATGAGGCCCTCCCGCGCCTGCGGCACGCTCTTTGAATACGGGAACCTGGCGGATGGTCTGCGATTCAACACTCAAAGGCGGTGTTGCCGATCCAATATATTCGCGCTGGATGCGCACCGATGCATACACCGCCCCACGATGCCCTCCTCCAACCAGATAACGGACTCCATTCATGTGCACCGCAATGAAACTTTCCTGGCCGGAGGATTGGATATAAGCACGGTTCTCAGGTGTCAGGCATTCCTCAACTGATTTCGGGATCGATTTGACACTATTCGCCAGAACCCAGTCGCCCGGAGAGAAGCGCGTATCGACACTTGCGAGAACTGTCTCCATAGGGGAATTTTGTTTTTCAGAAACAAAGTCAGCGAGGTCTTTCGCAGCAATCCGCAACTCCGGTGCGGTAAACCAGACTGTTCCCGCCTGGCTGAATCCACAACAGAACGCAAGCAGGGCGGCAGCAAGCAGGAATTTCCGGGCAATCTGATGGAAGAGGAAATGAGAATCAGGCATGATAAAAACCTCGGCAGAAGGAGAAATGACAATCAAGGATTAATGTAGCCCTTCGGGCCTGTTTTTTCAAACAAGAGTTGCGGATGGCTGGCACCCAGAACCTTTCCTCCGTGAAATGATCAGGCAGGGTTATTTTCGTCGCTGGCGGAAGGGGAAAGAATTCCTGATGTATCCGCAAACAGAGCGGATAGATCCGAACCAGCGGAAGGAGCCAACTCGAGGGGCTGGACAGGGCCGGTTGACGGGGTGCCGGAAATTGCGACTTCGGATTTCCGGGGAAGCAGCTTTTCGCGCCGGTAATCGCCGGATCGTCATTGAATGCCTGGATACGGATGGAGTAGAGGTACTCGATGCGGTCGATCCTTTCTCCCAGGGGCATGACCGCCCGTTCGAGGCGATGGATCTCCTGGCTGGCGAAATCATCATACTGGTTGAGCGAGGAAAGGACCTGAGCCGGTGGAGTAATTTTATATCGTTCGGTCAAATCCCTGAGGACGAGTTCTTCAGGCTTTCCGAGGATGCCCGCTTCCTTGAGCCGTCTGACAAATTCGCTCTCCCAACGGGCTTTGATCCGATGCCGGTAAGAGATTTGAACCCCGATAACAATCAGCCCGAGGAACAGCAGGGCCAGAAAGAAAGAGATCGTTCGTTCCGGACTCGGTTCAATCCAGAAGTCGCGGACATCCATCGGGAATCCTCAGGAATGATGATTTAATTGGTTCGTTCCCCAATCAGAACACCACTGTGCTCTGCGAGCTGTTCAGAGCCGGAAAGAGATCCAGGTTGAGAAATTGTGCTGGTGGATCTGGGAACCGGGACTTTCAGTTCCTGCCCGACACGGATCAGGTCGGATTTCAAACCATTCAAAACACGCAGGGTCCGCATTTCCGAGTTGTATTTGTCGGCTATCGAGGAGAGAGTATCGCCTGCCTGGACCCGGTAAATCTGCAAGTTCATCCCACCGCCCGCAGAGGTTTGCACAGAGCCGGCCGATGCCGGTGGAGCAGCCGCTTTGGCGCCGGTGGTCCAGAGGTTCTCAAGCCCCTCGAGAGCAAGCACCTCGGTGGACTGGTTTTTAATTGTGGCGGGTTTGGATGAGGAAGGAACCAGAATGGTTTCTCCCATGCGAAGAGTCCGATCCATGGACCAGCCATTGAGCTCACGAACCCGGTTGATCGTGGTTCCATAACGAAGCGCAATGGTCAGCAGGTTGTCGGATTCGGCGACCAGATGAGTTGTAGCCGGCTCATCCGAGGTGGAAAGGCTCGATGGGCGGACCGAGGTGGAGGCCGGAATCCGCAGCCGGTCTCCCGGATACAATACCTTGCGGCGTGAGGGCAGGCCGGAAGCGGCGAGAATATCCTTCTCCTCAACTCCATACTGCTTTGCGATTCGTCCCAGGCTTTCTCCCCGTTTGACGACATGTTCAAAACTCTCTCCGCTGTAAGCCTGGCGGGAGGGGGTGTCCCTTTCCTCGACCTGCGATATGCCGGCATTATCCGGATAGAAATCGGGAGGGGTTGGCAGTTCGGGGCCTTTAACCAGTTTCATGGAGGGGGCAAGAGGCGCGGAAATCCCCCCCGACCTTTCCCTCTGTTCAAAATAGGCTTCGATGCCAGCGGCAATGCCGATCGCCATCTGGTCTTTGAACACCTTCTTTTCGAGGCGCCGGGAATCTGAGCTGTTGGAAAGAAATCCGAGTTCGATCAGCACTGAAGGGGCAAAATAGTGGCGGAGGACCTTGAGGTTCTCATGTTTAATCCCACGGTTGTCGAAATCCGGGGCGATCCGCTGGAGGCTCCGATCCATGCCGGCCAGGATTGTCTGTGCAGCCACTTCGGTTTCATTGTTCACGAAGCTGACCTGGCGGCTGATCACCAGGTTCTGTTTGGAGAGAGGAAGTTTGCTGAGCTGGGTGCGCCAGCCATATTTCAGGATCTTGCGTGCTTCGGAAGACACATCGGACCGGCTGGATTTCAATATCCAGGCGGCAAAACCACTCGCTGAAGAATTTCCGGGAGCCGAATCCGCATGAATCGAGACCAGCAGTCCGGCGCCGGTTTCACCCACCAGATCGACACGCTCATCCAGTGTCGGGTAATAGTCGCCACTTCGTGTCATGACCGGGTAAACTTTTCCATTGGTGCGCAGGATGCGGACCACCTGGCGGCTGACATCCAGGACCACATCTTTCTCCTTCATGGACTTGCGCAGCCGTGAAAGCGCACCGGCGTCATAACCGCCATGCCCGGGATCGATGACCACCACAGGAATCCCCTTTGCCCGAGCCAGCTGCAGTTCCCTCGGGGTCCAGGCAGGCTGCTGGTAACGGGACGGCCGGTTGATATCGATATGGAGGAAGCTCTGGGCTTTGTTCTGGTAAAAATCGACCCGCGCCCCATTCGTTGAAGAGGCCAGCAGGGCTGTCAGACGAATCCGGCTGCTGCCGAGATCATCGATTCGCAGCGACTTGAGATAGGCATCCTCGCAGTCATAGACACCCGTATCCAAACCCTCCAGCCTGCCATTCAGATCGATCTGAACCCGGGAAGGATTCGAGAGATAGGTGACATGCTTTTTGGATGGCGCTGATTTTGTTTCGAATATCAGCCGGACTTTATCCCAGGAAGGATCGGCATCGATAGAAACTCGGGTATAGGTCGGTTCCGCCGAAAGGCCGGAGGCCCACAGCATGAGGGGCAATAGCATGCCCCTGGCAAAATTGCCTGGATGTGTCATTCTCCCCATAAATATTCGTCTCCCCCTGACGAAATCAGCCCTTCAACAGTTTGATCTGGGCTTTAATCTGCCTGACCTCGCTCTTCACCTCTTCCGATTCATTTTTGCGCGAAAGATCGACAAACTTCTGATAGGCTTCAGCCGCTTTCGCTTTCTGCTTCAGATGCTCATAAGTAAGGCCAAGGTTAATAAATAAATCCGGGAAATCCCCCCCGACTTCCACGGCTTGCTGGTAAAGTTTCAAGGCTTCTTCATGACGCCCTTCCTCGCTGAAAAGGACTCCCAGATTGTAGAAATCGAGAGGAGAGCGTGGCAGGACACCGAGGCGATGTTTCTCGCGTGTGACCGATTCCGGCGGCAGGCTGTAAAGAAAGGTCAGACCAAAGACCTCATAGGCCCTGGCTGGATAGTTCTGCAGGGATGATTGGAAAAATTCCAGATTCTTCAGGTAGAGAGTCTCAGACATGGTATTCTCGGATACTCAGAACAGACAGCCTTTCATAATTTATCGGAAACAAACAATCTTAAATTTAGCCGAATCAAGCATTCAGTTTCAAGCCCTAAATCAAAATCAGAACAATAATTCCTGAAAGGGGCCAGGCTGCCGGAATGAATTCACACTTAATTTTGGCCCTTGAAACTCCAGTCCCGCCTTTCGGGAGGCGAACTCGAATAATTTCCGGATTTCTTCTGACAGAAATCCTTCTCCCGCCATCCGTTGGTGAAAGGCGGCTTCATGCAGTTTGCCGCCGCGCATGGCTCGTACCCGGTTGAGGATTTTGGATTTTTTTGACGGAAAATGAGCCTCCAGCCAATCTTCGAAGAGATTGTCGATTCCCGGAGGCAACCGGAGGAGGCTCCAGGATGCAAAAGTTGCCCCGGAATCAGCCGCCTTCTGGAGGATGAGGGGAATTTCATGGTCAGTCAGCCCGGGGATCACCGGGGCAATCATCACACCTGTGGGAATGCCGGCCTCCGAGAGTCTCCGAATGGCTTCCAGCCGTTTCCCGGGGCGAGAGGTGCGGGGTTCCAGACACCCGGTGATATCCGGTGCCAGTGTGGTTACCGATAATGTGACCGCCGCTGCCTGGCATCTGGCGAGAGAAGACAGGAGATCGATATCTCTGACAACCAGGTGGTTTTTTGTGACCACCAGGATGGGGTGATTGAATTCAGCAAGGACCTCCAGGCAGGCGCGGGTCAGGCCCAGTTTTCGTTCCAGGGGCTGGTAGGGGTCAGTCGCGCCACACAGCCCCATGGGTGAAGGTCTGTAAGATTCTGCGGCAAGTTCTTTCCTCAGCAGCTGGGCGGCATTCGCTTTGTAATAGATCCGGGTTTCAAAATCCAGTCCGGATGACAACCCCAGGTACTCATGATAGGTCCGCGCATAACAGTAAACACACCCATGCTCGCATCCCCGATAGGGATTGATGCTGACTGAGTAGGGGATATCCGGGCTGTCGTTATTCGAGAGGATCGATCGGGCCTGTTCAGAAATCAGCTGGGTTTCCGGGGAGGGGCTTTCGAACTCCTCTCCCTCTTCGGCAGAAGGTTCATAGGCCAGGCGCTCGAATCGGTTAGGCAGGTTACGCCTGGTGCCTCTGCCATGAAATGGATTCGGGGACTTTTTCATCGAAATCTGATGCACTGGATGCGGAAAGAATGGAATTCTCCTGATATCGCTGGAAGATAAACAATATTATCCTGCAGAAAACCGCTCCAGGCCGCAAGCACAGTTCTTCAGCTGCAATGGCCGGGCAGAAGGAATGTGCACTGTTTTTCTGGATGAGGTCGTTATGGTTTTCCTGCAGAGCCGTTATTAAGGGACATGAACTGGTCCGATGACCAGAGAATATCATTGGAAAACAACCAATACCCAAAGGAGCTAATGAAATGAGGAAGATTGCTGTGATGATGGCCCTGTGCCTGGCGGTTACGGCTTCAGCTGCACCTTTCAAGAAGGTGCTTGGCCAAAATTTTCCAGTCGTGAAATCAAAAGACCTGGCAACCGGCCAGGAAATCGATACCTCAAAAATCCTGGCACAGGAAAAAGTGAAAGGCGTCGTGGTGTTCTATACCTCCATTCGCTGCCCGGTCGTCCATGCATACGAGGAACGGATCAACGCCATGGCGGAAAAGTACAAGGATGTGGTTCCCTTTATCGGGCTGAATGCCAATTCCTCGGAAAATGAAGAGGCAGTCACCGCATATAACAAAGAGAAATACAAATTTCAGTCCGCAATTGATGCCGGATCGGCAACGGCCAAAGAAATCGGAGCCAGCTGCACACCGGAATTCTATCTGCTCGATAAGACCGGAAAGGTTGTCTACCATGGCCCTTTCGATGACAATCAGGATGCTTCCCAGATCGAAAAACATCTGCTTTCTGTGGCCATCGAGGCGCTTCTGAACAGCAAGCCGATACCTGCCGAGGAGGCTGAAATGCCGGCCTTTGGCTGCTCGATCAGTTTCCCGAAGAAGTAATTCAAAATCGGTAAAAACCCGTTTAAGGTATGAGGGGAGCGCTGGCCGCTCCCCTCAGTTATTTTAAGGTGGTGTCGAGCCGCCTGATCGGGAAGGAAGATTCGATGAGCGAAGAAAATAAACCGCAAGAACGCCCGCGGCGCGCCCCGGCAAAGGTTATTCCGAAAGAACCTGGAATCTGGCCTGTCCCCGGGATGCGCAAAATCATCGCCAAACGGCTGACCAGCAGCATGCAGGAATCGCCCCATTTTTATGTTGCCACCGACATCGACATGGCCCCTGCCCGGGCATTGCGCGAAACCAGGAAAGCGGAAGGCATCAAGGTCACCTATAACGACATCATCCTGAAAGCGACAGGAATGGCTTTGCGCGAGCATCCCCATGTGAACAGCTACTTTAAAGGGGATGAGGTTGAAGTCCTTGAACAATGCAATGTCGGGATGGCGGTGGCACTCGATGATGGATTGACTGTCCCGGTGATTCGCGAAGCGGATGTGAAAACACTGGCGCAGATATCTGAAGAAGCGGCATCACTGGCGGCACGGGCGCGTGAAGGAAAACTGCAGCTGGCCGAACTTCAGGGAGGCGGGATCACAGTCTCCAACCTGGGAATGTTCGATGTGGACATATTCACTGCGATCATCAATCCGCCACAAAGTTCCATCCTTGCGATTTCATCTATCAAGAAGGTGCCTGTTGTTGTTGATGACGAGGTCCAGGTGGGGTTGCGGATGAAGGTGACTCTGTCCTCGGACCACCGCATGATCGATGGCGTGCTTGCGGCCAGGTTCCTGATGACTTTCAAGGATCTGGTTCAGAACCCGGATAAATTGCTATAAACCGGATCGTGTGATGGGGACAGCCTGTTCGGGGGTCCCCACAGATTCTGCACCGGTCAAATTTCTCCAATTTTTTCTTCGGGAATAAAGCCAGGGACCCCGTCAGGCAAACGGATGTGCGCATAACCATCGCGGATATCCAGAATCCTGACCCGTGTGCCGGAGTTGAGTTCTACCAGTGTTTTATCGCTTTTGGGGGATGCGGTTGCGCTCACAGCATCCGCCAGAATGACTCCTTCACGGATGGGTTCTTCCACCCATATCTTCACACCCGCTGAAATAATCTGCAGCAGAAACAGAGTCAGAATGATCCCTTTCAGATAACCGAAAAAGACTGATTCCGAGATCTTCAGCCGGAGCGATTTCATTACCATCGCCAGTGCGAACAGAGAGCTGAGAATCACCAGTATCCACAAAGTTTCGTTCAATGTGGTTTTACGGTGAAGGATCAAGAGGGTTTCCAGTGAGCCGGGGAGTGTATCCGGTTTCGTCTCTTTATCGGCAAGAAATGTTTTTGTGTAGGATAGATTATGTGCGATATCGTTATCTCTCGGCCTCAGCCTTCTGGCCTTTTCATAAAACAGGACTGCATGTCCAAAATCCCCGGTGCGAAAATACGCATTGGCGAGATCATAAAAAAGATCGCCATTTTGAATTCCGCGCCCGATCAGTATCTGATAAAAAGCGATTGCCTCTTCAAAGTTCTCCTTCTCATAAGCTTCATTCGCCAGGCGGAAAATCTGGACAGGCCCTTTGCCTGCGGATTCAACTTGCAGTTTTTCACTCAGGTTGACAGTCGGTGAGGGGGTTGGGGATGCAGAGCGGTTTTCACTCTCGATATGGATAACCGGTGGCTCCCCCTCCAGAATAAAAAGGTCATCGGTTCCGTTATGAACCAGATCGGCTGTAACGGGCTGCGCAGAGCCAGCCAAGGGAGGCGGGGGATTCTGTGCATGCCCTGCCAGTGACAGGATCAGGAACAGAGGCAGCAGCATCCTCACAGGTTCTTCACCTCCAGGAGAATTTTCCTGGCCTCTTCCAGAAGATTTCGGCGTTGAGAGATGTCATCGGCCCCCGGTGAAAAGCGCATCAGATCCAGCTGTTCGAGCAAGTCGATCCAGCTCGAGAGAGCCTCTTCAGACATTCGGGATTTCTGGCCAGTTCGATTAGAGAGGAAATGATCCCGAAGGATCTGTTGAAGCTGATCGCGGGTTTTACCCCGGGTCGGCTCGCCGAGCTGGGCGCTCAGGATTTCATGCAGGGCATTTTCGATCTCATTGAAAAACGCTGTCCCCGGCTCTCCAACCCTCTTTTCTGAGGCCGCCAGACGGTTGCGGATCGAACCACGCGCACGGATTCTTTCGGATACCTGTGGGTTGCGGAACAGGTAATCTTCCCTTCTCCGTTTGAATGCAACTCCTGCCAGGCAGAGCCAGGGAGCACTGAAAACAGACCAGAAGAACGGTGAACGCAAAGCAGTCCGGGATTCATCCGCAAGCCTGACATTATTGGTGCGTATGTGGCGGAAGTCTTCTCCGGTCACACGGATCCTTTTTCGCCTCCCCTGGAGGTAGGTGACACCCTGCCCCTGGCCCGGGAGAACCTCGAGGCTGAAAGGGCCTTGCTTGAGCGTGACATACTTGCCATCGGCTGAACCGAAGTAGCTGAACTCGATCGGGTTGAGAATCACTTTCCCTTCCTTGCGCGCGATCAGCACATAGTCATAAGCGACTTCACCGATCAGACGGTCATCGTTGTACCTGTCGGCCGCTTTGCGTTCGGTGTCATAAACCTCGATCCAATCCGGGAAGTTGAGCTCAGGCTGTTTGATCGAGTTGATATTCCCGCTGCCTTTGATCCGCAGTGCCATTGTGAATGTCTCCCCCACATTCACCTGCCGTTTGGATAATTCGCAGGAAAAGGTGAAAGACTGGCCGACCGCACCGGAAAATCCTTTGGGTTTTCCCTCTTCCGGCAAAGGATTCACCTTGACTTTGATGGGCTGAGTCAGCACCGGGCCACTGTTCAACTGGTCGATATCGACTCCGCCAAAAAAGGCATTGAAAAGGTCGCCCGAGTTTCGTGATGCAACCACCTCGCCGCGAAGGCGGACCGGAGGAACGGTCAGTTCGCCGGGTTCGAGCGGGAAAAGGACATAACGAGCGGCAAGTGTTTTCTCATATTTGTTTCCACCGACTGTGACCACCTGCCTTCCCCGCGGGATCAGGCTGTCGTCCACTTTCACTGCGCCAAATGGTTTCAGCACGTCTTCGAGATTAGCTCCCAGGCGCGTGGAGAGACATCCCGGCGGTAGAGATAGAGGTCATAGGTGAGTTGTGAACCCTGCCAGATTTCCTTTTTATCCACTTCCGCCTCGACAAAATGGGTGGATGGGGTTTGCCGGGATCCTGTGGATTTCCGGCGGTTGCCTTGATGGCCTGGATCGTCTTCGGCGCAGCGGGTTTATTTTCAGCTGTGATGCCTTTGAGGGAGTAGGTCCCTTCCTTGGTCGCACGGCATGAATAGCGAAAGATCTGAGTGATACGGTTGTTGATGATCTGTGTGCTGTGGAAACCCGTGACTGGACTGATAACCAGGCCATCCATGCCCGGGATCTCCGGTTGTGGCGGACGGCCGGCATCGACAGTCACACGGATTTCCATCTCGAATATGCTTCCCACAACCACCCGATCCGGAACCAGGATGTTGACCTCAAGAACACCCGCGAATGAGGCGGCAGACATCAGCACCAGGAGCAGGACATGGATCGCCGAAAGGACCACAATCCGTGAATATCTCACCAGTCTTTCTCCGCATGAGTTCTTTTCTTTGCCCGGATTCTCTGGCGTGTTTCAGGCAGGTTGTCGAGAATATTCCGCGCCATTTCTTCGCTGATCGAGAGCATTTTGGTGGGCTGGGCGGTTGCCTGCTCCGAAGCTTTGTCCTCTTTGTTTTCCTGTGGTGAAGGGGTTTGTGTCCGCTCTGCCGCTGCCGGTTGCGGGGTTGGAGTCCCCTGGTTGTCCTGTTTCTCCTGCTCACCCTGGTCCTGTTTTTTATTCGGATCCTGCTGATCTCCGGATTGCTGTTGCTGTTCTTTTTCCTGCTTCTGCTGCTGATCCTTGTTCTGCTGTCCTTGATCCTGCTGCTTCTGAGAATCTTCTTTCTGGTCTTTCTGGTCTTGCTGCTGCTGTTGCTGGTTCTGCTGGGGCTGGCGTCTCAACAGGTTCTTGATTTCCCGGCGGATCATTTCGATATTGAATTTGGAATCCTGGTCCGCTGAGTTGCGCTTGAGGGATTCCTGGTAGTCGATGATGCACTCCTCAAGCTGCTTCACATATTTGCCGGCAGCATCCTGTGACGCACTCTGGGAGGCCCCTGAGACCATCCCGGCTTCGAAGTCGCGTTTGGCGATCTGGTATTTGGAATTTCCCAGATTGTAGTAGGCGGAAGCCGCAGTCTGAGGGTTATCGGCCCGTGTCGCCTCCTGAAACTCTTCGGATGCCTTTTCGTATTCTTTCTGGCGGTAATAGGAAGCCCCCACATTCAATCGAAGCTGAGCCGAAAGCGGTTCGATATCCTGGGCTTTGAGATACTCCTGTGTGGCGCGGGCATAATCTTCCTGCTGATAAGCCTGATTCCCCTGGCTGGTGATATCCCTCAGAAAAGGATTGGCATCCGATGTTGCAGGCGCCAGCATCATCCAGCAGAGTGCAGATAAAAACAGAATCTGGAAAAGATATTTCATGCTGTCTTCTCCGCGTCATTGGGTTCCATGGCGCTTTTAAGCAGCCGCTTGCGATCGGACATGCAGGGTTCGATCAGCAGAAGGACCAGGCCGATGAGAAGCGGAATCTGGAACCGGTCGTCATAGATTGTAGTGATGCTGGATTCGAGGTCCTTGTCCTCTTCTTCACGGATCTCTTCATAGATGTCCTTCAATTCCAGCTGGCCGCCAGTTGCCTGATGCCAGCGCCCGCCTGTTTTTGAAGAGATTTTTTGAAGAGTATCCATATCCAGGCGTGTCGTGACAATTTCCCCTTTTGAGTCCTTCTTATAGGACTTGTGGCCAGACTGATCCGTCGTGGGAATTGGAACACCATCCGGTTTTCCGATTCCGATGGCATAAATGGTGACTCCGTTTTGTGCGACCTTTTCGGCGACAGAAACAGGATCACCCTCATGGCCTTCGCCATCGGTGATCAGGATCAGGTTTTTGAATTTCTGCTCTTCTTCAACAAAACACCGGGAGGCCACTTCGATGGCTTCGGAGAGGTTCGTTCCGGGTGTGGGAAGCCATTTAGTATCAACCTCCTCCAGGAAAAGTGTTGCAGCGCCATAATCCAGGGTTAATGGGCAGAGAACCTGGGCTTCACCCGAAAAGACAACCAGCCCGATCCGGTCGCCCTCGAGCAATTTAATAAAGGATTTGATTTCCTGCTTGGCTTTTTCGAGCCGGTTGGGTGTGAAATCTTCGGCCAGCATGCTTTCGGAAAGATCGAGTGCGATGATGATATCCTGGCCGGTTCGTTTTATTTGCCTGGTTTTTATGCCGAACTGAGGACGCACCAGTGACAGAATCAGGAAGAAGAGCGCAACGACGATAATAACCTGTTTGCCAATCTGCTTTGACCGGTCAATGCTGTCGATCAGTTTATTGACCAGAACCGGATTTCCGAAAGTTGACAGCGCAGAGATCCTCGATTTCCAGCAGTGCCTCAGAAAAACCGCTATCACGGGAATCACAAGAAAGAGAATGAAAAGGTTCGGTGATCCCCACTTCATGGCAGCACCCTGTAGAGAGTTTGTGACAGAATCAGCTCCAGGAGAAGGCACAGCAGCGCAGCTGCGACAAAGTAGCCGAACATTTCACGGTAGCGGTGCTCACCCAGATCTTCGATCTTTGTCTTTTCAAGCCGGTCGATTTCGTTGAAGATTCCCTTCAGTTCCTTCTGGTCACCTGCACGATAGTAACGTCCACCGGTCGTATCGGCCATATCGCTCAAAACTTTTTCATCGAGTTCAACCGGCTGGTTGGTCCAGCCGCCACCCAGCAGCGGGTGCTCGACCCAGACCGGAGCGACACCGGAGCGCGAACCGGTGCCGATCGTGTAAATTTTCACTCCCTGAATTTTGGCGATGTTCGCAGCCTGAAGCGGATCGATTTCTCCGGCATTATTCATTCCATCAGTCAATAGAACGATAATCTTGCTTTTGGTTTGGGAGTTATCCAGCCTCTTCAGAGCGCGTGCAGTTGCAAGCCCGATGGCAGTTCCATCCGGGATTGTCCCTCCCATGGTGATAGAGACACCCTTGAGGATTTCGAGAAGCACATCATGATCGAGTGTCATCGGGCATTGTGTATAGGCATCACCGGCGAAAACTACCAGGCCGATCCGGTCAGTCAGCCGGTGACGAATAAAATCAGCAGTGACTTCCTTGGCGACATCGAGGCGGTTCTGCTTGCGGTAATCCAGATCCATCGCCTGCATGCTGCCTGAACAGTCCAGTGCGACAATGATATCGACACCTTCTGTGTAGTTGGCCTGCAGCATCTGCTCAGAAGTTTGGGGCCTGGCAGCAGCGCAGATCAGAAGCGCAAGCGCAAGCATGCGGAGAAATGTGACGATATGGCGCTTTTTCAGGGAAGACGAAGGTTTGATCTTTCTGAATCTGCCAAGGTCGGAGAATCTCAGCGCGCCCCGCTTGTGGCGCCGCAGCCATTCCATATACCACACCAGGGGAAAGATCAGCAGCAGCAACAGGAGAAAGAGAGGATCCGCGAAATGCATTGCTTATGCCACCTCTCGCTTCGATTCAGTGCCGTCGGGAGATTCCTCCAGAGAGCTGGCCTGCTCCCGCCGGGTCTGCTGAATGATCATGGCTGACGCATCGAGGAAATTCATCAGGCTGGCCCGGGAACGAGTCTCTTTGGCAAACTTGAGCAGATCCAGGTCCTCAAGCATTTCCCCGATCGATTGCCTGATTTCCTTGATCATAGAGCCGGAAGATGAATTATCAGGAAGATTTGCGGAAGAAAAGAAATGAATAATTTCATCTGTCGTCATTTCAAGTGCTGAAAACCTGAAGCGTTTTTCGAGATAAGCCCGCATGATTTCCGAGAGCGCAAGGCCGAACTGACGGCAGGAGAGTTGATCAGGCTCATCGGCTGATTTCTCCAGCGACCTCCTGAGCCGTTCGATGGCTTCGAGGGCGATTTCATCCTCAGGCAGGATTTCCTCAATAATATCAGCTATGGTATGGCGCCGCTTTTTCCAGCGCAGGAGGAGGTAAATGGCAGCAGCCAGGGCCAGCAGCACGATGATGACTCCAGCCACCCGGCCTGTGAGAACTCCAGAATAGACAGGCTCAGGCGGTTTGATGTCCTTCAATACCAGATCTTCTTCATTTTCTGGAAG
>LMZT01000085.1 GCA_001567115.1 Candidatus Hinthialibacteria bacterium OLB16
TGCAAAGACCTGCCCGCCCCGAAACCCCGGCCTGCGCCGCATCCCGCAGCTGCTCAAAAAACTGGGACTGACTTAACAACTCCCGAACCAGCCCCCTCACCTCATAAAGGACCCGCTTCCGGACACCACCACCGTGGGCAATTCCCCAACCTCCACCCCAATCCGATCTCGAATGCAATACTCATCGCCGAGGTCCTGAAGCCTTACTCACGGAGGCGTGCTTTTGGCCCGCGAGTGTGATTCTCCCCCCCGCAGCGCATCAGGATTGGTGAAGTATTTTCCCATGCCAGACCGCCTGTGATTGAATGGGACAGACCGCTTCCTCCCTTTGTGATCTGGCGCGTGGCACTCTGACCCTCACCCTCTTTCAGTTCGCCAGCAAACCCCTGCTGGCACTGTTCTTCATACTGCTGGGAAACCGGGCCTTTTTCAGCGATGAATCCTACGGGCGCCTCGAGAGCCTCCTGGCGGTGGTCAACCTGTTTTTAATCCCTGCCGACCTGGGGCTGGAAAGCTACACCACACGGCGCCTTGCACGGGATTCTGGAAACACTTCTCAGTGGCTGCCCACCCAGGTGAGCCTCAAAATCATGCTGAATCTCTTGGCCTGCCTGCTTCTGGTCTTTTTTATTGCCGGATTCGAACTGTACCGGGGGCGGGAAATACGGATCCTCCTTCTATGCGGTGCTGTCTCTCTGCTCTCCGGGCTTTCGGCCCAGTCGTACCTGCGTGGCATCAGCCGCGGGCATCAACGCATGGAGATCGAAGGATTGATGGGGGTGATCGAGAAGATGATTGTTCTCATCACCGGTGTTCTCGCACTTTTTACCCTGGGTTCCCTGGCAATGGTGCTGGGTGCGATTGCCCTGGGTTCTATTGGGGCGGCTTTCTGGGCCGGAGTCCGGATTCGAAAAATCGAGCCTTCGCTTCGGATCGCCTGGCCGGTTCCATGGCGAACCCTGGCTGAATCTTTCCCATTCGCCCTGAATGCCATCTGCATTTCGCTGTTTTACAACATGGATCGAGTCTTTCTCAGCTTCCACAATGAAACATCTGTGGCCGCTTATTCGCGGGGGTTGCGGCTGGTTTGGGCCATTCTGCTGTTTCCTCAGATGATGAGCATTGCCATTTACCCGATCTTTTCACGCCTGCGGGAACAGCCGGAAGAACGCCTGAAAGTCAGCCGGACCGCTCTGCGCAGCCTCCTGTT
This sequence comes from Candidatus Hinthialibacteria bacterium OLB16, assembly GCA_001567115.1. Classification (GTDB taxonomy): domain Bacteria; phylum Hinthialibacterota; class Hinthialibacteria; order OLB16; family OLB16; genus OLB16. The sequence goes on from LMZT01000085.1 coordinate 1,211, forward strand.
TCTGGTATTGCCCATCACCACCGGTGGCTGGGTCCTGGCCGGTCCACTGCTGGATCGGGTCTATGGGGCCGGGGATGAAGCCATCTTCTATCGCATCGAATCACTGCTGGGTGGAGATTCGCTCGGAGGGCATACCGTTTCCAGCGCCTGCTTGCGTATCCTGCTTCTCGGGTTGCCCTTCACCTGCGGGAATTTCCTGCTCGGCCCGGCCCTTTATGCAGTCGATCGGGAACATTGGAATCTGCTGGCCAGTGCCCAGGCCCTGCTGGTGGCATTCATACTCAACCTGGCTCTGATTCCTCTTCTCGGCCCGGCCGGAACGGCGCTTGCGGTGACACTCACCCAGGCCGCCTACTGCCTTCAGATGTATCGATACCAGCGAAAAGTCGATTCCAGCTGGATCCAGAAGAACCGCCTGGAACATCTCCTGGCCTGCTGCCTGCTTCAGGCAATGGTCATGCTTGCATTGCTGCGCATTCACTGGAGTCTGGCTTTTTTTGGTGGCGGTCTGGCCTATCTTGCGCTCACCAAGGCGCTTAACCTCTGGCCATATTCTTTAAAAACATCTGTTGCATCCATTTCCTCAGGCATAGAATAACAGAAGATCCAGGGTATCGGCCCTGTCAGTGTCGAGAACAACCCGCGAAGGATGCTCATATATGAAAAACTTATTCCCTTTCCTTCTAATCGCACTTCTGGCTGTCACGGTTTGTGATCGTTGCCTGGCCACCACAAAAATTCTCTCTACTGGCCAGATGCTGATGGTCCGTGATGCTCAAGCCAGCCACTATGGCGCGATTCGAGTCGAAAAGATCGATCCCAAAAATAATCAGATGGTGTTTCGATGGTTTCTGCTGCCGGAGCAGGTTTATGACCTGGGAGATGCCCGGGTCAGAAGCGGCACTGTCGAGGTTTCCCAGGTGCGAGGAAAAGCGGCGGTCGCATTCGGCCCATTTGTTCTGGAATGGCATGGCAGCTCCGAACAGAAGGGCATTTTCAGCGCCAATGGAGCTCTCGGAACTCAGCCTCTGCTGGTTGCCTCCTCGGGAATTCATGACCCCACACGCATCCGGGATGTGCGTGAAGGCTATCAGTATGAAGCCGCAACCTCACGGGAATCCCCTTCTCCTCTCGGGCTGGATCAGACCTTTGCGGATCTTCCACCAGCGCGCTTGGGTCTGGCTGTGGCCGAAACCTTTGTCCCCGATGAAAATGGATATGAAATCCTTTCCCTTCGGATTGTCCGTGTCGATGAGGATTCCAAGGCCTATGAAGCCGGGGTGCGCGAAAATCAGGAACTTGTTTCTTTGAATGGCAAAGAGATTTATTCCACTGCGGAATTTCGCGATTCCCTGAAAAAAATCAAACCCGGAGATACTGTCACTCTTGGGGTTCTTGAGTCTGGAGAACAGAAGTTTTTCCGTTATGAAGCCGATCCGCGTGTCGGCGCCTCCTCAGTCCGGGCACTTCCAACCCCGGACCCAAACATGTCTCCTGAAGAAAAGGAACGCCTTCAAAAGAACCAGGAAGTGCTCCATGTTATGCAGGAGGCTGTCGAAGCTCTCCGGGCGATTCATTTCGATTAAGGAGTACCGCTGGATTTATCTGGCCTGTCTCCCATGGCAACCGCAACAATGAGCGAAACTCCCTCGAACGATCAAGGCTTTGCAGAGGCTCACCCGGTTCTTATTCTCATCGCGATTCTGGTTCTGGCCGCCACTCTGCGGCTGGTGGTTCTTGATAAAAATCCCCCTGGATTGTTTCGTGACGAAGCGCGCAAAGCCTTTTCAACCTGGTCGCTGCTCACCACTGGCAAAGACCTGACCGGAAGATCCTGGCCGCTTCAGGTCAAAGAACTCAAAGCCTACACCACTCCTTTTTATCACTGGTTTTCAATCCCCTTTTTTTCAACCCTCGGGGTGAGTGTGTTCAGCACACGCCTCCTGGCCGCGCTGGCCGGCAGTCTGGCCTGCCTGTTCGTCTTCCTCCTCGCCAAGGAATGGATTTCAGCAAGTGCGGGCTGCTGGTCCGCACTGCTCCTGGCAATTTCGCCCTGGCATCTGCTGTTCAGCCGTTGGGCCAACCAGGGGATCCTGATGACTGTTTTTATCCCGGCCGCTGTCTGGTTGACTGTGCGTGCGCTGCGGGAGGCTGGAGTGAAAATGTGGATTCATTCTGTCCTGGCCGCTCTACTGTGGGCCTTATCCTGGAATGCTTATGAACCCTCGAGGCTGTTTGCTCCCCTGCTCTTTTTCGCTGTGATGGGGATCGAAGGCAGCCGTTCCATCAAATCCCTTTTACGCCTGAGTGGCATCGGTGCATTGACAGTGATATTCCTTCTGCCTTTCCTGGTCGATATCTGGAACAACTGGGCGGAAACCCAGCTTCGCCTGTCTGCGCTGACCGGCAAAGAGCCTCTCACTCCGCTGTCCTTTTCCAGGAATTACTTTTCCCATTGGAATCCGCTGTACCTGTTCCTGCTTGGAGACCAGAACCCCCGCCACCATGTCTTCGGGATGGGCCAGCTCAGCCCGCTCGAAATCCTCGCCTGCCTGGCTGGAATTTATGGGCTATGGAAATTATCCGGAAGCTGGCGTGGGTGGTTGATTGCCTGGCTTGTGCTGGCTCCCATTCCGGCTGCGATCACCCAGGAAAGCCTCCCCCATGCCCTGCGGACATTGATGATAATCCCCGCCATTTCGGTTCTGGGTGGAATTGGAATCCATTTCACCTTACAGCACATCCCGCCTCGGCATCGGAAACTGGCCCGCAATGGACTCGCTTTGGGAATACTGGCACAGCTGCTTCTGACAATTTTTCTATTCTTTTTTGTTTATCCACAGAAATCCGCCATGCACTGGGAGAAAGGGTTTCTCGAGGCTATCCGGACTGTGGAGATTCAACGGCGCGAAAAGGATATCTGCGTTATTTCCGGGCTGATCGAGTTTCCAGAGGCCATTGTTGAATTCGCCACACTTCCCGACCCCCTCGAAATTCAGGCAGGAAAGCCTCTCCCTGGATACCGATTTGAAGATACTGGCAGTCTCCTCAACCCCCTTGATTTTCCCGAAGCGACCCTGTTTCTGATTCGTCCGGAAGAAATCCGAATTCCCCCCTGGTGGAGGGAGATTCAGCCCGCACCCGAAGAGAAAGCGATGGCTGGCTTCTGGGGGTTGTACCGCGATGAACGGGTGAAATGAGCCGGAGAGAACTCTAAAACCTGGCTCGATGCACTTTCCCTGGATGGACCTTGATCGGCTCGGAAAGAATCGATGCCAATCCGACCTGGGCAATATACTGCCCCGAGGGAACACGGAAGAAAGAAAAATGGCCATTGCCATCGGTTTTCGTGCGCGCCACTTCCCGCTTCCGGGAATCCAGCAGAAGCACCGGATAGCCGCTGCGCCGCCGCGGATCAGTCCCCGCCACAATCCCCTCTTTGGCTTTGCGCAGCCAGGCGGGCTGTGGAACAGATGCGGGTGACTTGAAAATCTTCCCGGAAATATCCCGGATCACAGGCGCCTGGCTGCGACCCGAGGATTCCAGCTGGTTATAGCTGAAAAATGCCACCCCATCGCTCCTCATTCTTTTTGAAGCGGCTACCTGGCGAGCGGTGGCATCCAGAGGATTCATCCAGGCTCCAAGCCCCACGATCAGATGGCGATCGGTATTGGTCGCCCGGGCCAGTGTCACCCAATCCACAAAATCCTGGGCCTGGATGCTGTTATTGGCACGCTTGTAATTCATCGGCACATTGATATCGACATACCCCGCACGCACCCATTCCACCCAGTCCTGCAAGGCCTCCTCGTATGCACGGGTTTTCTTGAAATCCTTCTCCGGAACACCTCCCCAGGTGATAGAGGCCACACTCAATTTGATGTGCGGGCGCAGACTGTGAATCTCGGCTGAAATCCGTTTGACGACCTGTGTGACCTGCTCCCTTCGCCAGGCCGACCACTGCTCATCCTTTGGGCTGGGCAGCCCGGTTCTCCCGGTTTCTTTGCGAAAGCGCTCCAACGATACCGGGTTGTATCCCCACTCCACCCCCGGGTAACGGATATAATCCAGATGCAGCCCATCAACCGGGTATTTTTTTACAATTTCTTTGCAGATCGACACCAGGAATTCCTGCACCTCCGGATGCCCTGGATCAAGGAAATGATTCTGCTCCTGGTCCTGGAGCTTGCCCTGATAGGTTTTCGAAAGCCATTCCGGATGCTGATGCACTACATGCAGAGGCTTGCCGGATTTCGGGGGAAATGGTTGATTCTTCCAGGCACGCATGGCGACCACCCAGGCATGAACCTCGAGCGGGCGGACCTTCGTGTGAGACGAATGCGCCAGATTGAGGACTGTTCCCAAGGGATCGAAACCGGGAGCGGTGAGGTTCGTCCCTCGCGGCAGAAGATCACTCTGGTAGTAGGCATCCATCGTCTTGCTGGCTTCGATGAACAGCGTGTTGAAATTATGAGTGCGTGCCCTTTCAACCGCCAGGCGCGCACTCGCTTCATCGAGGATTCCGGGGTTCCAGGTGTCGAACCAGAGGGCACGGTATTCCGATTGGGCCTGGAGCGGACCTCCGGCAACCAGCAGAAATACCAGGGTGACCAGAAAAAAATAAAATTCTCTCTCAGAACTCTCATGGATCCCTTCTCCCCCCTTGGAGAATCTTCTTCAGAGCGTTTGTGAGGTTGTGTTCACCATCTCCAAATTTCAAGCCCACTTCCATGATAATCGGGACTGGCCCTTGTGTCCAGAGGCTTTTATATTTTACCAACCGAATCTCATCTTTCGCGGTTGTCAGCGGTATCACCTTCCTTTTTCGGCATTTATCCAGAACTCTGGAGATATCCTGTTCAGTAAATGGATGATGATCCGGGAAAATGGTTTCACCCTCGATTTCGATTCCCAGCCCGCTCACTGTGTCACGGAAACCCTGAGGGGAGCCGATGGCCGAAAACAGATGGACTGGCCCCGGCAGAAGGTTCTCCTGTGTTGTGGTATCGAAATTCCTGAATGGAGATTTGTGGCTGGACTCACCGATCAGACGAAACCCAAGAGGCTGCAAAGTGGCCTGGAAATCTGCCTGTGGAAAGGATTCAGGCGGCTCACTCCCGGAGCTTCCTCGAAAAATAGCCCCAACCCGATCCGCCCTTCCAAGAGCAATAAGGGGTTCGCGCAGCGGGCCAAGTGGAAGCAGGTGCTTATTTCCAAAGCCACGGTCCCCATCGACCAGAACCAGGTCGAGATCCCGTGCGAGCTGGCGGTGCTGGAATCCATCATCAAGCAGAAAGACATCGATATCAGGATGCTCCTGGAGCGCCAGAATACCTGCTTCGTAGCGGCTGGCCCCGGCATAGACCCAGGCCCCCGGAAGAGTTTTTGCAATAAGCAAAGGCTCATCGCCAAACTGACGCCAATCCCAGGAGTCTTTGTCCACCTGCCGTGCGGCTTTTGACTCCGCTCCATACCCTCGGGAGAGCACACAGGGATGAAAACCCCAATCGAGCAGCCATTCTGCCAGCTGGATGGTCATGGGTGTTTTTCCGGTCCCGCCCACAGTGACATTGCCAATCGAAACAACTGGCCGTGGGAGTGCTTTCTGGCGGTTGAGTTTGAGTTGCCGATCGATCTTCTGGCCTGCTGCATAACAGCCGGCTGCCAGTGCAAGAGGAATTTTCAGGATTCCCATCCAGGCCGGGGGAGTTCCATACCACAATCTGTCAAGGAGTCTGGACATGCTCTTCATCTTAAGGGATGTTCAAAGCCAGTGTGAGGCACAACTCATGGCTGAATGCTTGATAAAATAAGGCTCTGGAATCGATGGAAGTAAATACCCAGTTGACCCAGCCGATCACCGGATTCCCCGAGTGGCTTCCTGCCGAGAGGCTTCTGGAAGTTCGCATGATCGACACCATTCGCGAGGTTTACGAATGTTACGGTTTCACACCGATCGAAACCCCGGCGGTCGAAAAAAATGAATCCCTTCAGTCCAAGGGTGAAATCAACAAACAGATCTACTCCCTGTATCGCCCGAATGTTCCCGCCGAAGTCGATAAGGAAACCGGGTTGTCTCTTCATTTCGATCTGACTGTTCCTTTGGCCCGTTATGTTGCCCAGCATTATGGAAAGCTGGTGTTCCCGTTCCGTCGCTACCAGATCCAGAAGGTCTGGCGTGGGGAACGCGCCCAGAAGGGCCGGTTCCGTGAATTTTACCAGTGCGATATCGACATTATCGGCGAAGGCTCGCTCGATCTGTTGGCTGATGCGGAAATGCCTCTCATCATTTATGAGGTTTTCAAGGCGCTGGATATCGGCCAGTTTGTCATCCGCATCAGCAACCGTAAAATCCTCCAGGGGCTTCTGCATCACTGGAAAGTCAATGGCGAGCAGGCCGAGGAAACTCTGCGGGCGATCGACCGCTTGCCCAAACTCAAAGGCGGCTGGCAGGAACTGCAGGCCTGGCTGACTGATGAGCTGGGGCTGGAGGGAGGAATCTGCAACGCACTTCACCAGCTTTTGATGGAAGAAGAAACCCATGCCAGCCCATTGGAAAAACTCCGGCGGATGAATGTCCCGGATGAGATCTTCCAAACAGGCATTGCAGAACTGCAGACGGTTCTGGAATCAGCGGAAAGCCTGAATCTGCCCCAGGGGATTCTCGAAACCGACCTGTCCATCACCCGTGGGCTTGATTACTACACCGGCACTGTTTATGAGACTTTCCTGGTCGGGTATGAGAAAGTTCTCGGTTCGATCTGCTCGGGAGGCCGTTATGACAACCTTGCCTCCCATTTCATCGACCGTACCCTGCCCGGAGTGGGAATCTCGATCGGTCTGTCGCGCCTGTTCTCGACCCTGCTCGAGCGGGGGCTGCTCACACCAGCGGCGCATACCCCGGCGCAGGTGATGGTGACCATTCCGGATCGGCGGTACCTGCAGAAGTCTTTTCAGGTGGCTGGATCGCTTCGTGAAGCCGGTTTCAAAGTTGAATTATTCGCCCAGGATTCGAAACATGACCGCCAGCTCAAAGCTGCGGTGCGCAAAGGGATTCCTTTTGCCGTCATCCCCTGGCCGGACCGGATGGAAAAAGAGCAGTCGGTCGAGGTCCGCAACCTGCTTGATGGCCATCGGGAGGTGGTCCCTCTCGAGCGCCTGGCCGGCTTCCTTCACAACATCATGGGCCAGGGTTGTTCCAGACCCATCCATCAGAAATGACACCCTCAGGAGCTGAAGCATGGGTTTTCTCGAACGCATACAAAAATCAATCCGCATCAATCGTTCACTCCTGTGTGTTGGACTGGATCCGGACCGGGAACGCCTGCCGGAAACCATCGATCCCGATAGCGATGGGGTCCGTCGATTTCTTATGGATATTATCGATGCCACCGCCCCTTATGCGGTGGTCTATAAACCCAACATGGCCTTTTTTGGCTCAATGGGGATCGAGGGGCTCCACCTTCTCAAAGAGGTGATTGAATACGCTTCACGGCATCATGCTGTCATACTGGATGCCAAGTTTGGAGATATCGGGAACACCGCCCGCCATTACGCACACATGGCCTGTGAAGGCTTCGGTGCCGATGCGGTCACGGTCAACCCCTACCTGGGAAGAGACTCCATTTCCCCATTTCTCAATATAGAGAATTGCTACTCCTTTATCCTCGGAATCACCTCCAACCCGGGATCTAAAGATCTTCAAAAGCGGGAACTCATCGAAGGGAAACAGCTCTTTCAGCACCTGGCGGAGACACTGGAATCCGATTTTCCCGGAAACAACTGGGGATGGGTCGCCGGCGCCACCCAGGTCGGAGAACTGGCTCAGTTGCGCAGGGTGTCTCCCGGGAGGTGGTTCCTGGTTCCCGGGGTTGGTGAACAGGGGGGTGCCCTCGAGCAGGCTCTCGGAGCCTCACAAACCCCACAGGGAAATTACCATGCCCTGATCAATGCCTCACGCTCGGTTCTGTACGCTTCAAAGGGTTCCGATTACGCTGCAAAGGCCGCCGAGGCAGCCTGTCAGCTGGTCGAGCAGATGCGGCAATGCCCCTCATTTGATTCTGCTACAGTATAGGATTCAGGCACATCGAGCTCGATCCATCAACATTATTAGGAGGAGAAAGTCCATGACACGATCCTTCCGCTTTTCAGGCTGGCTCCTGATTTTTGCAGTTTCATCCCTGTATGCCCTGCCGCCGGAAGGCATCATCTACAACGAGGACGACACCAACCGGTTTCTCCTGGCGCCTGCGGGGAAGCTGACACCCGCGGATCTCGAGGGACTGGTGGATGCACTGGCCGGGACCCATGTCCGCGTCCTCTCGATCTGCTGTTGTGCGCAGAGAACCAACTTCAACTCCTCCGCCTGGGAACCCTATTGGGAGGGCTTTGATCCGAATGCCGACAATTCCCAGCCCTTTTTTGGGGATCTGCCGGAAAACGAACGCGAAACCAGCCGTCAGTGGGTCTCCAATATGCTTGCGATATTCCAGGCTGGAGCCGATCCCAACCAGTGCATGATTGACCGTTGCCGTCTGCAGGACATCAGTCCCTGGATCAGCATCCGGATGAATGATGTCCACGATGCCCCCTTGGCCCGATCTCCTTTGCACAGCCGTTTCTGGATGGAAAACCATGACCTGTGGCGCTATCCCGACCGATTCACTGCCTGGAATGACCGTTGCTTCGATTATGGCCAGGAACGGGTCCGGGACAACATGATGAAACTGATCCGCGAGGTCCTCGAACGCTATGACATGGATGGCCTGGAACTGGACTGGAATCGGTTCCCACTGCATTTTCGCGAAGGAGAAGAGCAGAAAGGCGCTGCTCTGCTGACCGAATGGATGAAGCAGGTTCGTGCAGTGGTTCGTGAAACCGAAGCACGGCGAGGGCATCGGATCACACTGGCTGTCCGTGTCCCCGCTCGACCCGACACTGCGCTCGGAACCGGCCTGGATGCAATCACCTGGGCCAGGCTGGGGCTGATCGACCACCTGATAGTCGCTCCCTTCTGGGCCACCACCGATTTCGACATCCCGGTCGAAAAATGGAAAGACGAACTGAAAGGAACACCCGTGAAGATCACAGCAGGCCTGGAGGCACTGGTGCGCTGCCACCCCTCCATGCAGGCTTCGACCAACTCCCCCGCCTCATTGCGGGCCGGGGCGATAGCCGCCCTCAGCCGAGGTTCACAGGGGATTTATCTGTTCAATTATTTCACTCTTCCCAACATGACCGAGGATCTCCTTCAGGAACTGGATGACATGCCTGCTCTGCTTAAACAGAAGCGGGTTCATCCGATCACATATCCGGATATTTCCATCCCCGGAAAAACTGAAACATATCCATTCCCCGCCACCCTGGAACCAGGCCAGGATAAAACCTTCAGCCTGTTCCCTGGAAAACTCCCTTCTCAGAAAAAGGCCCTGGTTCGGGTTATTCCAAAAGAACCTTTCAAGAAAAAAGAGGCTCTCGCAGTTTTCATTCAGGAAACCGCAGCCACACCACTCGATATTACCGGGGAGTTCCTGGCGAAGCCGGAAAGCCTTTCCGAGCAGTACAACACCATCCGGATCCGAAACAACCTGGATTCCCCATTCACCATCGAGGGCATTGAACTGGAGATCCATCCGCAGCTGAGTGAAAAGGAAATTCTCGATGATGCCGGGCGGCGGATCGCTCTCTATCGACAGGGCGAAGGCCGTATTGTGGTTGTGGATGCCGAGGGGCGCCCGATCCCGGGAGTGCGTGTCCGGATTGAACAACAGCGCCATGCCTTCCTTTTCGGCTGTAACTTCTACCTCTCCGGCCAGGTGGGAAGCCCGACTGAGGAAATGTCCCTGCGGGATCGTTATTCCGGCCTGTTCAACTATGCCACCCTCCCTTTCTACTGGCCGTCTTATGAAAGGGAAAAAGGTCATACCGAGGAGGCGAAAATCCGGAAGACCGCTCAATGGTGCCGTGAGCGCGGCATCACAGTCAAAGGGCATCCACTGGCCTGGAATTATGCCGATCCCACCTGGCTGCCGGATTCCACTCAGGAGGTTTACAACCTTCAAATGCAGCGGATCACCGATATCGTCACCTCTTTCAAAGGGTTGATCGACATCTGGGATGTGGTCAATGAGCCAACAGAATTTCAACGTGAAGGCTGCATGAAAGATGCGCCAAAGATGACCGCCATGTGGAAGAGCATCGGGCAGATCGAATTCATCAGAGATGCCTTTGCACGTGCCCGGGCCGCCAATCCCGATGCCACTCTGTTGATCAATGATTACCGGGTCGGGGCAAACTACAAGCGAGTCATCGAAAAACTGAATGACGCCAGCGGGAAGAGGATTTATGACACCATCGGCCTCCAGAGCCACATGCACCAGAAAGTCTGGCCGGCCACCGGCACCTGGGAGGTGCTTGAAAGATTCGCACCATTTGGTGTTCCTCTGCACTTTACAGAAACTACGATTCTGTCCGGCAAGAATGGTTTCGAGCTGGCCCGAAAGGAAGGCTCATGGCCCTCGACCCCGGAGGGCGAACAGGCTCAGGAAAAAGATGTGGTCCGTTTCTACACCACACTCTTCTCCCATCCCTCAGTCGAAGCCATTACCTGGTGGGATATTGCCGATTGCAAATCCTGGATGAATGCCCCGGCAGGCTTGCTGGATGCCCATCTGAAGCCGAAGCCGGCCTACAACTCGCTTAAAAAACTGATTCGCGAAACATGGTGGACACGCCGAAATTTAACCACCGATCGAAATGGCGAAGTGCGCTTTCAGGGATTTTATGGGGATTATGCTGTCCAGGTCCTCCCGGCCATGGGCAAACCAGCCAGCGCGGAGCTGGTGCTTCGTAAAAAGCACCTCAATCAGATCACTGTGAAGCTTGACCAGTACCGCCCCGAATCCGGGAGCCGGAAAACCCGGGCCTCTTTCAATCCGAATCCCTGGCCAAAAAGATGGAATTTCGATACAGCTCATGGCCGTTCTCCCTCCTGGGGAGAGTACCGAACGGGAGGCAGAAGCCGTTACGAACGGGATATGAAATAAGCAACCTCACTGGGTGGGCGGCGCCGGCCGGGAGGAAACCTGCTTGTTCAACCAGGCCACCATGTCCGCCACAACCTTGCGCAGGTAGCGTTCAAATTCGAGCGTGTGCCGCCCGGGGGGATACTCAATAATCTTCAGTGTGTCATTTTCAGCTTCGGGGAGTTTGTCTCCCATGAAGCGGATCGTTTTTCGTTATCGATGATCTCATCCCTGCCTGCCAGCAGAAGCAGGATAGGCGCCTGGGCATTTCTGGCATTGCGGCGGATCTGCTTATCCATTTGTTGTTTTCCCAGTAAAACCGTGCGGTGGCTTTTCTCAATGTGAGCGGGTCCTGTTCGATCCAGTTCTGCCAGCGTTGATCATCGGTAAACATCGAGGAGCTCTCGATCGGGATGGGGATTTCCGGTTGAACTTCACGCCTGCGCCAGCTGTAATAGAAGACACGCATCCGGTCCCACAAACTCAAGTTGACTTTGGCCTTCACACCCGGGGTGCTCAGGATCAAGCCATTCACCTGCCCCGGACGCATGGTTTCATACAGCAGGGCCAGCTTCCCTCCCCCAGGAAACACCCATCAAAAACACCGGCAGGTTTGGATAATCCGCGCGAATCCGGGCAAGGAATGCATCGATATCGGCAATCAGGTCTTCATAGTGCTGGATATGCCCGCGATCCTGGCGGTTCAATCCACACCCGCGACGATCCGGTGCATAGACTGTGTAGCCGCTTTCCGCCAGCATCTGGCAGGACTGGGTATACCAGCCGCTATGGCTCTGGATGCCATGCAGGTAAAGGATAACCCCTTTCGGATGAGTGCTGATGTATCTTCTGAAAGCCAAGTGAGTCTGGTTATTGATTTCCAGCTTCTGGATTTGAGGTTCCCCGGTCTTCGGGGGTGCCGCTTGTGTGACTGAGAAGCCCCAGAATAATGGCACGATTACCAGCGAGAGAATGCATGGAACTTTCCTCATCCAAGCCTGCCTTCGATAATCATCCATTTCATGTTGTTTTTCATCAACCATCAGGCCCATGTCATCCTAGGGAGTCGGCACTCGGAAATCAACAAAGCTCATCGGATCAGATTCCCTTCTTCATCCGCCAGAGAACCTCTTCAATACGGCCTTGAGCCACCTCGCTGTATGGGCTGGTGGGAAAATCCTTGGTCAATCGGGTGTATGTTGCGGCGGCTTCCTGAAAAAGATTGTCATATCGCTGGGATTCAGCGAGGAAATACAGGGCACGTGCGGCTTCTTCGCGAGGCAGCTCATTCAGGTTCAGCTGAGCCAGATGGCCTGTCGCCTTCTTATACTGCCGAAGGTTGAAATAGGCCTCCCCCAGCATCAGCCGGACCGAGGCGGGGGGTTGCTGCCCCTGGGTGGCATTGCAGAAATACTCCAGGTCTCTTGCGGCGCGTTCGTAATCACCCATCAGGAAGTGAATTCTTCCAAGCAGATCCAGCGGGCTGTCTTCCGAAGGATATGAGGCGCGCAGAACCTCTGCATCGGAAAGGGCCTTCTGGAGCAGGCTGTTGCGTGTCTCGGGCGGGGCCAGATTGTATTCAGCCAGATAACTCTCGCAGATGAAATATCGCGCCAGCCGTGCCGACTGGGAGAAAGGATCGGTGCGCACAACTTCCTCGAGTTCCTGCCTCCCTTTGTCATAATCGAAGCGTGCAATCAATGTTCTCCCGAGAGCGAGCCGGATTTTTCCCTCCACATCCTCATCGGGATAGCGCGCCAGGAAATTGCGGTACTCGGCCACTGCCTGGTCATACAATCCCTGCGAATAGTAGGACTCCGCCAGCAAACGCCACGCACTCAGAACCTCAGGAATTTTTTCATAATCCACCAGCTGCAGAAGTGTTTTGATGGTATCTGCGGCGTGGCCGAAGTTCTTGAGCAGAAACTGGCAATGCCCAAGCCTGAAAAAGGAATCCCTGAAGGCTTGATCATCGACATAACGGGTCTGGCCGAACTGGTCGACCACCTGCTGAAAGTAGCGCTCGGCTTCTTCATATTCCCCCAACTGGAAAAGTGCGGTAGCCAGGCGATGCCTGACACGGTATGAATAAATGTTGGCCGGGAACTGTTCAAGGATGCGCTTGAAAGAACGAACTGCGTCACGGTAGTCGTGGTTGACCTGGAACAGGTAATTGGTGCGCCGCATCAAAGCCAGGAGTGAATCCTCGCCATGCGGCCCGAAATTGTCGTTGCGTGACAGGGCACTCTGATAGGCAGTATCCATTTTTTCAAAAAATGGGCCGGAGACATCCCCCTCCTGGACAGCCTTCAACACACCCAGCTGATAATAGGCATGCCCCTTGAGATACAGAGCTTCGCTCAGCTCATCTTCATTAAAGGGTGAATCCTCAGGGTGCCGGGTCAATTCGAGAACCTCATACAGATCAGACTCAGCCGAGGCGCTCTTCGCTTCTCCGGCCCGCACCTCGGCGCGTGCCAAAAGTGAATGCGCCAGCCCTGACACGACTTTGAAGGGCGGCGGCTTTTCATCCAGTGGATCTTTTGGAACCGCCAGCAGATTTCGGTAGATTCCGATGCTTTCCTCGATCTGGCCCAGCTCCCGGTTAATTCTGGCTATTCGCAGCTGAACATCGAGTGGGTCAATCCCCGATGAGGCCAAGGTCGAGCTGCGATGCTCCAGCTTCTGCATGTAATCAAGGGCTTTTTGCAGGTCTTCCTGCCGTATTCCGAGCTCAAACACAGCCAGATCCTCCCACAGCTGGGCGACCCGTGAAAGCGTTATCGAAGTCCACTCACTCTCGGGTGATGCGGACAAGGCCTCTTCATGAATTTTTATCAGGTTCCGGATCACGATCGGGTCTTTTCCCTCTTCGCCCTCGAGACGGAAAAGAATATCGGCTAACTGGTATGAGGCCCGCTGCTTGATCGAGGGGGGGGAATTTTCTTCAATGACCTGGCGGAATGAATCAGCCGAAGATTCCCATTCATTTCTCGCTGCAAACAGGTTCCCCAGGCGCAGCAAGGCTTTCCAGCGATACTCCTGCTGTTCCTGAGTCCATTCCGAGGTCGCTTTTCCGACTCTCCTGGCATGAGCCGCAAGGCTCTGGCGGGTCGCCTTGATGGCCATCTCGGTCTCGTCTTTCTTCTCATACGAGTCGGCGATCCGGTTATAGGATTCCAGCACCAGGGGGCTGGCCGGATAACGGTCGATCACCTTTTCAAAAGACTTGATGGCATAGTCATACTGCTTGTCTTTCTGTCGGGCGACACCTTCTTTGTAAAACCGTTCGTCTCCGCCGGGGCCATAATTCACCCCACGGAAAAAAAAGGCCCCCGCGATTATCGCGGAAGTCAACGCCAGTGCCGCTGCCAGCACCAGCTTCTCCCTGGTGTTCAGGTGGATGCGGGGGACCATGCCACTCAGGCGGCTCAAAAAGTGAACCTGGGGGATCACTTCGACCTTTTCGAGGTCCGGCACCTCCTGAGCCAGCTTGTCCACCAGATTTTGAATATCGATCGAACTCACCTTTTCTTTTTCCTCAAAGAGAAGGGGTATCGCGGGATGGCCGGGAATCACTGAGTCCTCAAGCACCGAATCGATTTCATCCGGTGGCTCCACGGGTTCAATCTGGACAGACGGTTCCTCGAAAGGCTCGAAAACTTCCATCAAAGGATCGATTGGAGGTGGGGATGGCGGAAGGATCTCCTGGATTTTTTCGATCTCGGCCAGGGATTCGATGATCAGCGATGGTTCTATCGAGGAATCGATGTTCTCTTTCTCTGCCAGAGGCACCCTCGGAGCCTGGAGTGGGTGGTCTTTGAGTGGCAGGGGCGCTGTGATTTCTTCGATTAGAATCTCATCGGTTAATTCCCCAAGCGGAAAAGACTGTTCGACTCCCTGAAGGAGTTCTTGTGTGAAGGCATCCGGCGTGTGGGGTTGTGATTCGACAATGGATGGCTGGGGAATCTCCCCTGAAAGGGCCTGCGGCTCCTCCACTGGTGTCACTTCCACCGGGGCCACTTCCACCGGGGGGAGACCGGCCTCAAACCCGGGTTTCGACCTCCGCCGTGGCAGACACGCCCAAAGAGACCCGATCTTTTCGCGCAGCCCTTGAGACAAGCTCTTCCATCGTGATTGCTTGTGGCTGTCCAGAAGATAATCGTGGATATCTTCGGGGAGCTCATCCTCAAGATTGAATTTGCCCAGACCGCTCTCATGAAGCTGCTGCCGGAGCAGCTCCGCACGGATCTTCAACTTTTTTGACAGATCAACCAGGCATGCCATGGGCTTGGGCTACGTACTCTCTCTATCCCTTTGGTGATTCAGTTTATTTCCTCATCCCCTGGTCAGGGAACTTCCACTCCTGTTTCACGATATTCGGTCAGCTTGTTTCTCAGTGTCCGGATGCTGATGCCCAGCAGGTCGACTGCCTTGCTGCGGTTTGCTCCACATGCCTTCAGGGTCTCAAGGATGAGAGTCCTTTCGGCTTCCTCCAGAGACATGCCCACATGAACCTCCAGTCCGGGACGTGAGACCGGGTTCAGAATCTCTTCCGGCAGGCAATCCGGAGTCAGCACTCCATTCCGGCACAGGATCGAAGCCCTTTCGATCGTATTTTCCAGTTCGCGGACATTCCCCGGCCAGTTGTACCGCATCAGGATCCGCAGTGTCTCTTCAGGAATTTTCTGAATCGGGTGGCCGTTCTCCTCTTCATAGATTCGGCAGAAGTGCTCCGCCAGAAGAGGAATATCCTCTTTTCTTTCACGCAGCGGCGGAAAAGTGATCGTCACCACATTCAATCGGTAGAATAAGTCCTCACGGAAGCTGCCATTTTTGATTTCTTCCCGCAGGTTTCGGTTCGTGGATGCAAGAATCCGCACATCCACAGGAATAGGAGAGCTGCCTCCCACCTTGTCGATCTCACCTTCCTGGAGAACACGCAGCAGCTTCGCCTGCAGGCGCGGGGACATCTCGCTGATTTCATCGAGGAACAGTGTCCCGCCATGGGCCAGCTCGAACTTCCCGACTTTGCTGGAAATGGCCCCGGTGAATGAGCCTTTTTCATGGCCGAACAGCTCGCTCTCGAGCAGCTCCTCAGAAATGGCGGCACAGTTGACAGCCACAAATCGTTTCTCGGCCCGCGGACTGTGAACATGCAGCGCCCTGGCTATCAGCTCTTTTCCGGTCCCGCTCTCCCCGATGATCAGGACTGTCGAACGGGTCGGGGCCACCTGTTCGATCAGGTCAAAAGCTCTAAGCATCAGGGGTGAATGCCCGATGATCTGATCCAGCCGGTTGCGCTTCTGAACCTGTTTGCGGAGTGTCCGCACCTCCTCTTTGAGGTCACGCACCGAGAGAGCCTTTTCAACAACCACCAGCACTTCTTCCACATCGAAAGGCTTCCGCAGGTAGTCAAAGGCCCCCAGCTTCATCGCCTCGACCGCTGTTTCCACTGTCCCATGTGCGGTCAGGACAATCACCAGGCTCTCCTGTTTCTGTTCCTGGAGCGCCCGCAACACCTCAAGCCCGCTCATTTCCGGCATTTTCAGGTCACAGATAATTATGTCCGGCGGCCAGGAGCCAACCGTATTTAATGCCTCCCGCCCATTGGCGGCTTCTCGTGTCTCATAGCGCTTCCCGAGCACACGCGACAGCAGTGAGCGGATTCCGGATTCATCATCAACAATCAGAATTCTGGGCATGGATTTTCTGCTATTCCTCACAGCGGATCGGGAAATAGAGTGTAAATGCCGATCCCTTTCCCGGGGTGCTTTCGACCCGAATCACACCCCCATGTTCTTCAATTATACGGTAACAGAGGGCCAGACCGAGTCCGGTTCCCTCATCCCGTGTGGTAAAAAACGGGTCAAAGATCTGGTCCAGATGGTGGCTTTCGATCCCCTTCCCATTATCCCGGACCGAGAGAACCGCTAAAAGGGTGAGCTGGTCTTCTGCTCCCCAGGCTTCCGGACGCGGCTCCAGAGTGACCTCCAGCTTCCCTCCCGGGGCCATGGCCTGGCGTGCATTGATAATCAGATTGAGCAGCACCTGCTTGATGCGATCCCGGTCGAGAGGCAATGGCGGGATCTGCATCAGATGAATTTCCAGGCGGATATCCTCGACCTGCAGGGCCTCCTGCTGCTCATTCAGAACTTCTTCGACCAGGGCTTTCAGGTCGGTTTCATAATCATCCGGTCGAACCGGGCGTGCCAGCTCCAGAAGGCTTTCAGTCAGGCGTGCGAGCCGGTCGATCTCACGAATCAGCCGTGTCGAGCATTCCTCGCGAAAACCCGGATCTTCATATTCACTCGGCAGCAGCTGCAGGAAGCCGCGCATGGTCGCCAGTGGATTGCGCATCTCATGCGCCACACCAGCAGCCAGCTCGCCCAGCGCAGTCAAGCGGCTGGCACGGCGCACCTTTTCTTCAAGCAGCCGCAGCCGTGAGAGATCCTCGAATACAAACAGTGTTCCCCGCTGGACTGTCTGTTCACCTCCAGAAGGCGCTATCGGCACCGCGGTATAACGCACCAGCAGTGTGTCTCCATGCCGCTTCCGAAGCCGTGTTTCACCCGAACGGGGAGCCTGATCCCAATCGGAAACTGCTGGCAGAATCCGCTGGGATTGATTGGCCACGAGCTCCTCAAACTGTGAGGGTGATTGATCCTCCCATCCAAGCAGCACCCTTGCCGCCTCATTGATGCGTGTCACATATCCATCCACATCAATCGCCACCAGGCCGGTATGCATCGAGTCGATCACACGGTCCAGAAATTCACGGACCTGCTCAGTTTCACGGATTCGATGGGCCAGCTCGGAATTGACCGATTCCAGCTCACGGTTCTTCTGTTCAAGCTCCTCCAGCAACGCCCGGACCTGAAGCTGCAAATGCTGATGGGCGGTTACAAGCTTGTTGGTGGTCTCGGTGAAAAATTTCAAAATGACGCCGCAGCAGGCGCGCCTCTTCAGCCGACAGATGGGACATATCCTCCAGGCGCAGATCGACTTCGCTCGAGGCCTCCAGCGGCGCGGATTGTGGCTGTTCAGGAGTTTTTGTCATAGTAACGCGATTTTCCGTAGGCATCCTGGGCGGCACGCTGCTGGTAGCCACGATGTGCGGTGCGCCGTTGCTGGATTTCTTTCAGCTTCTGACCGATCTCATCGGCATGATGATGCAGATTCTCTTCATTGCTTTTCTGGATGACGAGAATTTCGGAGATGACTTTCTGCAGGTTGTCGACCTGTTCCTGGAGCCTTTCGCGCAGGTTCTCCGGAGCCATGGAGCGCACCTCGAGCCAGGCCTTGTATTCCTCCTGCAGGTGCTGGTCAACAGTCTGAATGGCGGCCAGAAGCTCCTGCTTCTGGGCGATTCGGGTGGCAGCCCCCTCGAGATCCCCGGTTTCTATCAGGCTTTGCTGTTCTTTCTCGAGGCCGAGAAGGCGTGAATAACTCTCAAGGGAATTTGCCAGGCTCTGAGAAAGACTGAGAGCACATCGGACAAGAGGTGATTCCTGATCCTCGTGGTTCATGGCGTCCCCATGCTAGGAAAATGACCCGGCTCTGTCAATTCCTATCTTCCTCATTTTGTTGATACTATCAATAATGCCTTAATATAAAATCTTGATCAAGGGATAAAAATGCTCTTGTGTGTGGATATGAGGTTCTCGTCCCTTAGAGGGTCATTTCCCCGGTAAACCTGGCCGAGCCAGAAGGACGTGCTGGGGAAAAAATTCCGGAGTTATCGAGGGACCCGCCGAAACGGGTCCCAGGCATGGAAGCGTATTGTTGATGCAGTCCCTGAACTCAGAGCGCCAGCTCGCGCGCCGCAAAGCATGGCAGATGAAAGGCGGCCCGGTGGACCTGGGGAGTGTAGTACCGCAGGGTCTCCTGAATGTCCGGAGCCGGCTCACGGATCGGCTGCGAAAAATCCGGCCCGAGTGAACACACCAGCTGCCCGATCATTCCCGAGGGATAGGTGGGAACCAGGGTGTTCATGTACTGGAGAACCGGGTACAGGTCATTGATCGCCTGAATAAAAGACTTGATCAGCGGAAGATAAAAAAAGATGGTTTCGCACTGGCACAGTGCCGCCCCACCCGGCTTGAGTGCCGATTTGATGCCCTCATAAAACGGGCGTTTATAAAGCACCTCGGCCGGACCGATCGGATCGGATGAATCCACAAGGATCAGGTCGTATTCCCCGGGATGGTTGCCGATGAACACCGCACCATCCTCGAGAAACACCCGCACCCTCGGATCACTCAATCCCGAAGAGGTGAAAGGGAGGTAGCGTTTGGAAAGCTCCACTACCCCCCCATCGATCTCACACATGTCGATCCGTTCCAGACAGCTGTATTTGACCAGCTCACGGACCATTCCTCCATCGCCGCCACCGACCACCAGAACCGACTTGGGGTCGGGGTGGGACATCATCGGAACATGGACAAACATCTCGTGGTAGGAGAACTCATCGAACTCAGTGAGCTGGATGACTCCATCCAGCACCAGCATGCGTCCGAGATCCTCCGTGTCATACACCTCGATGAACTGAAAGGGTGTCTTTTCTTCGACCACCTTGGAACGAATTTTGACACCCAGAGAAGTTCCCTTTTCAAAGGGAGTTTTCTCAAAAAACCAACCGGGAAATTCTGGCATGTTTACTTTCTGAGAGCGACTTTCATAGTATGGCTGCGGCCATTGAAATAGCGCCTCGAAAAATCAGCCGCGACCTGCGGGTCATAATACTTGCAGCTGAAAATATCGATGTATGCGCCATTGCTCTGATTCGCGAAGTGTCCCGAGACCAGCGATGTCTCGATCAGCTGAACAAGGCTGAAACCGGAGACCCGCTCATCCTCTCCGAAATCGACCACGATCGTTTCACCGAAACGTTTCATCTCGATGTGATCGCACAGGTCGATGGCGAATTTCTTGACATACTCCGCATCACGAATCAGGGCCGGGTCACAGTCCTTGATATCGACAGAGGTCAGAATGCCCCAGGCATCCTCACGCTCGAATTTGTCACGCCACGACATGACCGCATCGACCGGATTGACGGAGATCGCACTGCTGCGCTCCAGGCCATTGTGGCTGACAATCCCGCGATTGAGCTCGGCTGCCATGATGATTTCATCTGTTCCGAGACGATCTTTGAACACCTGGACTGCCCGATCGACATCGATACACTCCCCGCAGGTGAATACATCCACCGCCGCATATCGATACTCGGGCCAGCTGTGCACACTGAAATGGCTTTCGGCGATAACCACCACGCCGCTGACTCCCTGAGGCTCGAAAGAATGGAAATGCGAACCGACAATGGTCGCCCCCGCCTTGTGAGCGGCTTCCAGAAATATTTCTTCCAGGCGTTCGGGACTGTTGATGACGTCCGGGTTACATTCGTAGCATTCGATGATCCAATGTTTACCAAGCGACACCATAAGGGGTGAGGGCGCAGTGATCATTCCTCTACCAACCTCCTGATAAGATGGCTCCGAAACGAGCGAAACGAGAAGGTGGGACTCGTGCGGACAATCGGCAGAGGATCCTTCAATATTTTGGAGGAGACTGCTAACCGTAGTGTCCGTATGAACGCGGACAGCGCGATCCATTGGATCGTTTTCCGACTCTCATAAAGCCTCGTTTTTTCTTCTCGGTTCCTTTAACCGGAGACAGTTTTACTCGGGGCGCTTATACCGCAAACCCCATAGACCACAATACAACCGGGTAGCATAAGACAGGTTTTTTCAAAATGGAATACCGATGCCGGCCTCAACATCGAAATTCAATCTTATGAACAGCTTACACAACCCTTTCTGTGCCATTCACTGACATAAACGGATCAGCTGGATTTCCGCAACGCCATTTGTCCGCGGCGGCTGTGATCGAGTGAAAGTGTGAGGATCCGTGCTGCCTCCTGCGGGGCATGGAATCCAGTCGAATTTTCAGCCTCGACAAAGTCCAGCAGGAACTGTGCGCGGCGCTGGCAGGCACGCGCTTCTGCAAGATGGTCGTCGGTGGCTCCACTTTCTTTCGAGGCTTTTATTTCACCGATCAGGTCCATCAGCGCATCCATGGCGATGTTGCGCATCTGAAAGGTCCGTTCCTGGATCAGCTCGACCCGCTCCTTCAATTCCGATTCGGGGAACTTATGGCAGGTCTGGCAGGCGCGATTGATATTCAGCAGCGGGCTGCGCACATGGTGGTCACTGACTTTGTGCGCGCCCTCGCGCATGTAGGGCATGTGGCAATCCGCGCAGGCCACTCCGCTGCGCGCATGGATCCCCTGGTTCCACATTTCAAACTCGGGATGCTGGGCTTTCAGCGCCTCGGCTCCGGATTCTGCGTGAGTCCAGTCTTTGAATCCGGTTTCGTCGTAATAGGCCAGGATCTCATCAGCCTTAAGCCCTTTGAACCAGGGATAGGTCAGGCGCTTTTCTGTTCCTTTGAAATAGTATTCCACATGGCACTGCCCACACACGAACGAGCGCATTTCCTGGCGGGTCGCCATGGTGTTGGGATCATAATCGGGAATCCCCTGGGAGGCTTTCAAAGCCTTTATCCCTTCCAGAAAACCCGGGCGGGTCACCCGCAGCTCCATGGTCTGGGGATCATGGCAATCGATGCAGGCGACCGGATGAGTGACTTTGGCTTTCGCCTCTTCATAAGGCATCTGATTCATAATCTCGAATCCCTTGATGAGGTCTCCGCCCCCCAGTTTCTTGTAAGGAACATAGACAGAAGCATGGCAATGAATGCAGGTTCCGGGTTGCTTGGCAACCTGCTGGCGCTCGGTGTAAATCTGATCCTCGAGCATGTAGGCATGACCGCGCTCCTCACGGAAATCTTTCGAGAATGCATAACCGGCCCACATGGTCACCAGGCGGGGATCCTCTTCGAGGCGTGATTCGGAGACGACCGAGCGCGGATCGGCTTGAGTCGGGGTGCGCGGCATGGCTTCGCTGCCTCCGAAACGGGTTCGGACCATATCGACAGTGCGCTGGTACGCATCATACTGAAATGGAAAATTCTTCCCCCAGATGGCAGGATCCTCGGTCTCATCCGTCAGCTCCACCACCCGGAAGAAAGGGTTTTTAGCCTCCTGCTTCCTTTCATAGATGCTGATCAGCAGCGCAACCACCCCAAAAAGGGCTGCGGCGGCAACCACCGCTGTAATGAGAATCACTCCAAGAATCGCCCCCTTGCGGGTCGGTGGAGTTTGAGAATTCGGGATGATTTTCATCGCGTGTTGCTCCTTCTTCGAAAAGTCGAATCAGTCCGCCTGGTGGCCGACAGAATCATGGCACTGCAGGCAGGAGATGTTTTTATCCGGGTCATGAAATCGATCGATGGCATCCACAATGTCCTGGTGGCAGTCGCGGCAGGCCTGCTCCGTGATGGCACGGTTCCTCGGAGTGATCTGAATCGGCTCGTGGAAATTATCGAGCGTAAAGGCCATGGAATGGTGATAACCATTCAATGCCTTGGTCAGGTATTTGCCAAAAAAATTGTGCGGAGTATGGCAGTCATTGCACACCGCCACTCCATGATGGCTGGATTTCGTCCAGGCATCGAAATGGTCCTGCATGACATGGCAGTTCGCACAGGCGGCAGGATCATTGGTCAGGTAGGAACCCCCACGCGCATAGATGAAGGTGTAAAGACCCACCCCCCCGACACTCCCGACTGCAGCACCGGTTATTAACAGGGCCACAAGCAGGCTTTTGCTCGTTTTTGACGGCACAAGCGCCGCTAACGACATAGACATGGCTGTTTAATCGAATATAAATCCCTGAATACCACAACTGGCATTAAATTGACGTGTTTTATACCATTTTTGACGCGCCAAGTTAAGCCTTTGCAATTCTGCATTGACTCGATTGATCCGAATTCATTGTCCCTTCATACTCCTGCCGGAAGGAGCAAAATGAGCTTTTTCCTGTTCAGGATCCAGTGGATCCGAAGGAGGGTATCCACATGCAGGGGGAATGGTCATGGAGGGTTTGACCATACAGAATCCAGCCGGACTGGTGATTCCAGCCTGCCTGAAGGGTGGTGGATTGATTCTGCCTTTCAGGGGGAAACATCCGTTGATCGGCAAAAGGGTGTTCCTCGCTCCCCAGTCTTCCGTTATTGGGGAAGTGGCTCTGGGAGATGATGTCAGCATCTGGTTCGGAGTGGTGATTCGTGGCGATATCGCCTGTATTGAAGTCGGCAGGGGCAGCAATATCCAGGATAATACTGTGCTGCATGTGGGAGATGAGGATCCCTGCCTGGTGGGAGAAGATGTGGTTGTCGGGCATGGAGCGGTGCTGCATGGCTGCCGGATTCAGGATCGGTGCACGATCGGGATGGGGGCTGTTGTGTTGAATGGGGCACTGATCGAGGAGGAAGCCGTGGTCGGCG
Source organism: Candidatus Hinthialibacteria bacterium OLB16 (assembly GCA_001567115.1). GTDB lineage: Bacteria > Hinthialibacterota > Hinthialibacteria > OLB16 > OLB16 > OLB16. Next base: position 24,643 of record LMZT01000085.1, read on the forward strand.
CAGGTGCTCTGATCCCGCCCCGGATGGTGGTTCCACCGAGAGCACTGGCTCTTGGCCAGCCGGCGCGCATTGTTCGGGAACTCTCTGCAGAAGAGCTGGAACAGTATGCGGTCTTCGCTCCGAAATATGTGCGTGTCGCGGAGGCCTATCGTCAGAGTGATGTTTTTCCGGATATGTGAGTTTCAGAATCCATAGAAAGAAGGAACAGCCAAAATGCGCGCTGGATTCGGCAGCTGCTCGATTACTCCCGCGGAGCCCATCTGGATGGGAGGGTATATCGCGCGTGTGAAGCCTTCCATGGGGGTTCTCCATGACCTGCGGGCACGCGCTCTGATGATCGAGGATGATTCCGGCCAGGCTTCGGTGATTGTATCCACCGATCTGCTGGGATTGACACGCCACCTTTCAGACCAGGTCGCTGCAGCGGCCTTTCAGCGGTTCGGCATCCCCCGTGAACGGCTGCTGCTGACTTCTTCCCATACCCACAGCGGGCCTGTGATCGAGGGGTGCCTGATGGACATGTATGACATGCCTCCCGAACAGATCGACAGGGTCAGAGCCTTCACCGCACAACTCCCCGAAAAGATCCTTTCGGCGATCGATTCCGCACGAAACCATCTCGAGGACTGCCGATTGCTTTTCGGCGCCGGGAATGCCTCATTCGCGATGAACCGCCGCGAATACACCGCAGAAGGCATCATCAATGGAGTCAATCCAATCGGCCCTCGCGACGAGAGCGTTCCGGTGCTGCGAGTCGAAAGATTGGATGGCAGCCTCGCAGGGGTGGTTTTCGGGTATGCCTGCCATAACACCACCACGATGAGCTATCTGCTCAATGGCGATTATGCCGGATTTGCCGAAATGGATGTGGAGGCTCGAAAGGCAATCCGGTTGGGATGTTTGTCATGGGATGCGGCGCGGATATCAACCCGATTCCACGTGGAACACTGGAACAGGCACAGCACTATGGCTCTCTCCTCTCCCATGTGGTGCTCTCCCTGGGAAATGGGGATCTGGTTCCGGTTCATGGCAATGTGCGAACCGCACGCAGAGAAGTCTCTCTGCCGCTCGCAGGCCTGCCAACACAGGACCAGCTGCTTGAAGAGACCCGGTCCGATAATTTCGTGGTACGCCGACGTGCGCAGCGCCTCCTCGATCAGCTCGAACGTCAGGGGCGTCTTGAGGATCATCATTCCTACCCGGTACAGGTGTGGTCTTTCGGAAAGGGATTGCTCGTGATCGCCCTGGCGGGAGAAGTCGTGGTCGATTACTCCCTGCGCTTGAAGCATGAATTCGGCTCCGCAAACACCTGGGTGATCGGATATGCGGAGGATGTCTTCGCCTATATTCCCTCCATCCGAATCCTTCGTGAGGGAGGGTATGAGGGCGGGGAATCCATGCTGTACTACGGTATTCATGGCAGCTGGCAGCCACAAGTCGAGGAACTGATCCTGGAAGCAGTCCGGGAAGCGGTTCATGAGGTTCTCTCCAGTGCAGCATCTTAATGGCCGACTGAAAAGATCCTTGCCGGAGTGAGGCTATGGCTACGCCCTTTTTCATCAGGCTGGTATACTGAACAGGCAAATCAATGGAAGGGAGCGCCGGATATGTGCCTGGGAGTGCCGGGATGTATTGAATCGATCTCTGAGGAGGACTCCCTGACCCGGATGGGCAAGGTCGGATTCGGCGGAATCAGCTGTGAAGTCAGCCTGGCCTATGTCCCTGAAGCCAGGGTGGGGGATTATGTCCTGGTTCATGTCGGATTCGCTCTTCAGGTGGTGGATCAGAATGAAGCGCAACGGATTCTAGAGGAAATCGGAAAGATCGAAGACCTCATGCAGGATGATAATAGCATGATCAGGCCTTCGCTTCCTCTCGAAAATCCCCTGTGAAACGAGAAACATTGTGAGATTTGTCGATGAATTTCGTGACCCGGAGAGGGTGCACTCCTGCGCAGCTGAGATCCGTTCCCTGACAACACAACCCTGGACGATCATGGAAATCTGTGGCGGCCAGACCCATTCAATCGTCCGCTATGGCCTCGACCAGCTCCTGCCGGATGGATTGACCCTCGTGCATGGCCCGGGCTGTCCGGTATGTGTCACACCGGTCGAAATGATCAACAAAGCCATCGATATCGCATCGCAGCCAGATGTGATCCTCTGTTCCTATGGCGATATGCTGCGGGTTCCCGGATCGGGTCGAGATCTCCTCTCAGCGAAAGCCTTGGGCGCCGATATACGCATTGTCTATTCACCTCTCGATGCCATCAAAACCGCGCGTGCCAACCCCGGCAAACAAGTCGTATTCTTTGCTGTCGGGTTTGAAACCACCGCCCCTGCCAATGGCATGTCCATCCTGCAGGCAGCCCGAGAGGGTTTGGGGAATTACTCCATGCTCGCCACCCATGTGCGCGTGCCTCCCGCCATGAGAGCGATTCTCACCAGCCAGGGCACCCGCATCCAGGGATTCCTTGCTGCCGGGCATGTGTGCACAGTCATGGGCATCGATGAATACCTCCCGATTGCAAAGGAATTCCATGTCCCGATTGTTGTCACCGGATTCGAGCCGTTGGATGTCCTTCAAGGTATCGCCGAATGCGTCCGCCAGCTGGAACAGGGCCGGGCGGAAGTGTCCAACCAGTATTCCCGTGTGGTCCGCTCCGAAGGAAACCCCCATGCACGCCGTGTGATTGAAGAGGTTTTCGAGATTGTCCCACGCAACTGGCGCGGGATCGGGACCTTCCCCGAAAGTGGATTGGGGATTTCATCAAAGTATCGTGATTATGATGCCGAATCCCGCTTTGGCCCGGGCCCTCCCACTTCCTGAAAGGGACACCCCCTGCATCAGCGGGCTGGTCCTGCAGGGACTGAAATCGCCCTCTGATTGTTCTTCCTTTGGATCTTTGTGCACTCCGGAACACCCACTTGGTGCCACGATGGTCTCTGCTGAAGGCGCCTGTGCCGCCTATTACAAATATCGTTGCCCGCACCCGGCCCAATGACCGACTTTAACCAGTCCTGCCCGATTCCCATTGCCGATTACCCTCACATTCTGCTGGCACATGGCGGCGGGGGAAGGCTGATGAATCAGCTGATCGAACGCATGTTCCGAAAGGCCTTCGACAACCCCGAGCTGAATCATTGCCATGATGGCGCCTGCCTCGATCTCCCGGCACAGCGCATCGCACTGACCACCGACTCTTATGTGGTTCATCCCCTGTTCTTTCCGGGTGGAGATATTGGCTCGATGGCGGTTTATGGAACTGTCAATGACCTGGCGATGTGTGGCGCTCTCCCGCTTTATCTGACCGCCGGTTTCATCATCGAGGAGGGGCTGCCCATGGAAACACTCTGGCGGGTGGTCCAATCCATGAGCCATGCGGCACGGGAAGCCGGTGTGTCGGTTGTGACCGGAGACACCAAGGTGGTCAATCATGGCAAAGGAGATGGCCTGTTCATCAACACCGCCGGGGTGGGTGTTCTCAAACCTGGGATCGAAATCGGCCCCAGGCAGATCCGCGAGGGGGATGCAATTCTGCTCAATGGTGATATCGGGTCCCATGGCATCGCCATCATGGCGCGGCGTGAAGGACTCGAGTTTGAAACCGCTCTTGAGAGTGACCTCGCCAACCTCTCCGGCCTGGTCCAGGAATTGATGGAGTCGCACCTCCCCATTCACTGCATGAGGGACCTGACTCGTGGAGGGCTGGCCAGTGCTTTGAATGAAATCGCCTCGACCGCCGATTTGACCATTGAAATCCATGAGAATCAGATCCCTGTGAAAGCAGCGGTGCGCGGGGCATGTGGGCTGCTTGGATTGGATCCTCTGTATGTCGCCAATGAAGGGCGCTTCATCATCATACTCCCGGAGGAGGATGCTGAACCCTGCTTATCGATCCTTCAGGCCCACCCATTGGGAGCACAGGCGGTGCGAATCGGTTCAGTCCGAAAAAAAGGCACAGCCCCGGTTGAACTGGTCACCCCCTTCGGCCTGCACCGCATACTCGACCTGCTCAGCGGCGAGCAGCTCCCGCGTATCTGTTGAGCCTGCCTTGGGACTCAGAACTCTCCTCGATTATCCGCTGCAGATTGCCATTCGATGTAAAAAGGGCGGGCCTCCTTCCGCAGGGTTTGGGAAGGAGGCCCTTGACTGAGGGTAGGGTGATTCAGGGCCTATTCGAAATCAGCGATCATATCCTCATCGATCGGATCACCGAGCATGGGCAGGCCATCCAGAAGAAACGGGCCTAGCGGGTCTTCCATCATCCCGAAATCCGGACCTTCCGGGTTCTCTGTTACGACATCCATTTCGACTGCATCCGGTCCCTGCATCTCAGGGGCATCCACCGGGGGTGGGCCAACCGGGCCGCCCAGGGCCGGATTCTCATTCGGTGGCATGGGGCCATTGGGAGGAGGAAGCATCCCCGGGCCGCCTTCCATCATCATCCCAAAACCGCGTCCACGATTCGGACCCATTCCATGGGGCGGGCCTGGACGGTTGTCATCGCGGTCTCCTCTGCGTCCACGCATTCCATCACGATCCCCTTTGCGATCCCGGTCTCCATCACGGTCACGATCGCGGTCGCGATCTTTGTCCCGATCCCATTTCTTGCCTTTGTCCTTGTCGAACTCTTTATCTTTGCCAGGACCTCTTTCACCATCTCTGGGAGGGAAAGGACGTCTCATAAAATCCATTCCACGCCTCATATGAGCCTTGCGGGCCGCCATAAACTTCTCGACCTTGCCAACCTGGTCTTCGTTGAGAATGTTCAATGTGCCGCGGCGCTGGTTGATGAATGTTTTCAGTTGATCCTTGTGCAGATCACCGAGTTCATTGACCAGCTGATCGATGTTTTCCTGCGGGGTGTCTTTCTTCATTCCGATCTCGCGCAGCTTGATCTTGGCAATCTGCAGCTTGGCATTGATCTCGATCAGCTTGGTTTCGGTTTCGACTCCCAGTTTGCTGAGGCTGTCAACCTGTTCCTGGCTCAGGCCCAATTTTTCACGAACCTCAGGGAAGTCCCACCATTTCCCCAGACCGGGGCGTCCATGCCGACCGGGGGCAGCTGGAAACTTGCAAAACTGACCCTCGCATATCTGATTTGGGTTCGGGCCTCTCGGCCCTTCGAACGACCATGTCGTGGCTGGAAACGCCAGCAGGGCTGTCAGCAGCCCGACTTTGACTAGATTCTGTACCATCAATTTATCTCCTTTCTGTTTTTTGCTCTGAGTGGGTATCCCTCATACCCTGCCCCCCTGCATGAGCAGGACTTATGCCAGGAAGACACATCCCTTTCGGTCACAGGAAAATTCGCAAAAAGACTGGATATTGCCCCAATTTATCGACTGACTCACCCGCACGCACAGCTCCAGCCAGGTCAGAATCGGCTTCGCTTGACGTTATCGTGCAGGGGTGTACCTTTTGGTCTATTCGAATTGTCATGAATCCCGCATTTGCCAAGCTTGGAAACCTTTCATCATCCTGCTGGCCATGATCACCATCGGCTGCTGCGTGCGCTGGGCCTGCATCGCTTCCAAATCCGCCCCAAGCCATGACGAGTGCATCTCCTACCTGGCCGCCTGTGGAAACCAGGGTCTGTATGCACTCTCTCCTCCTTCCTGCCAGTGGCATTCAATTGCGGATATCCATCGTTTCTATGAGATGAACCCCCAGGCCTCCCTGCGGCATATCCGCGATGATCTGGCACAGTATGACATTCACCCGCCGCTTTATTTCTGGCTGCTGCGGTCCTGGATCACGATCTGGGGCATCTCCTCGCACTCCGGTCCCGCTCTGAACCTTGTTTTTGTATTTCTCTCGGCTGTGGGCCTGTTCCTCCTGGGACAAAAATCTTTTCTTCCACCAACAGTTCCCTTCTCGCTGTCTTCATCTGGATCTTCAGTCCAATGGTTGCTTCGATCTCTCTGGATGCCCGCCAATACGAGCTGTTCGGCACTCTTTCGATCTATTACCTCCTGCTGGTCCTGGATTTTTCACGATGCCATCCGGGGGTTTCGATCTGGAAGCTGGCTCTTTTGGGATTGATTACCACAGCCGGCCTGCTCACCCATTTTTATTTTGCAATTCTGATCTCGGGTGCTGGGTTCTATCTGATGACCCGGACCCTTTCAGGAATCTCGAAAAACTCCGATGGAGGAGAATCCGCGCATTCCATTTCTCCCTGCCGCCTTCTCTGCTTTGGGGGAGTCACATTGGCCGGGATTCTCCTGTTTCTGGTCATCAACCCCGAATTTCTGAACTCTTTTTCCAATCAGCGAAGCCAGTCCGTTCCATACTCCATCAGCGGATTGGTGACCCGGATTGGGAAAACGGTACGGTGCCTGGCTGGATTCTTTGTTTATCCGAAAGAGTTGATTGTGCTGTTCCTCGGCCTGGCCAGTGTGGCTGTGCTGCCCCTTGGTTATTACTGGAAATCCATTCAGCAGGCATTCCGGAACCATCCATCGATTTTAAGGCCTGGATGCGGCTGGTTCCTCGCAACCCTGTCCGGCTGGTATGGGGGTTGGACTATCCTGCTGTTTCTCAGCTTTATCACTCCTGGAATGGGTGGGCGATATCTTTCACCCTTCTGGCCAATGTTCTCTCTCGGTCTGACGGCTCTTCTCTATCGAGCTGGCCTTCACCGTTCCAGCAGGATGGCTCCCCTGCTGGTTTTGTATTTAGCCCTGGGGGCTGGCGGGTTGTGGTATGGGTATCGCCAGGATCCAGAGAGGCAACCCCTGCCCGCACTTGAGGCACACTGGCTGCTGGTCGATTCAGTTCAACGCGGCTGCCTGCCACGGGTTACCTGGAATCTGGAAAAAGACCTTGCAGTTTATGCCTGCTCACAGGATGACATTCTGTCCGCCAGCGCAGAATGGTCTTCCCACCTCCCGGAGGAATCGGACTTTATGCCGCAGTCAAGATGTATAACTCTCCTGCGAAAAGCCTGTTGATTCTGGACAAGTTGAAAAAGGGCCATACAGTTGAACAGGTCTGTGATGACTGGCTGGATCTGGTGGATTTTTACCGGGTGAGGCCCCTTCAGCCTTAAACCTCAGCCAGGCCGGGCAACGCCAGGCGGCCTTTACCGAGGATAGGCTCCATTCAGGAGTTATTTTTCACTGTCGAGGCTGGATCTTCTTTCACCCGAAAAAGGCCATCCGGAAACCCACGATCAACAGCAGCACACCGAAGGGGAAGCGCAGCCGATTCGGATCAAGTCGATCCGCCAGCCAGGCCCCAAGGAGAGAAGTCAGCATCGCGGAAGATGCAATCAGAATCCAGGCCAGCAGGTTCACATACCCCATCGAATAGGCCGGCCTGCCTTCCGCTCCGAGACCAGACAGAATCCACCCGATGGTCCCGGCCAGGGCACTGAACACAATGAGGCCGCTTGAATTGGCCACCGCTTGATTCATCGGCATCTGCAAAGCCAGGTGCAGGAGCGGGACAGTGATGATTCCGCCACCGACTCCGAGGATTGAGGAAAACAACCCGCTTACACCCCCCACCATGACATAGTTGTTGAAAGAGATTTCACGTCCGGCTTTTTCATGCCTCTTCGGAACAGCTCGCAGGAACTGGTAAGAGATCAACAGGGTGACAAAACCAAAAAGCTTCTGGAGCGAAGCCCCACCAATCACATGCCCGATTCCAGCACCCACAAAAGCCGAGGGTAAGGCCATGCCCGCCATGATGAGCACCGCACGCGGATCGATCGCGCCATTCATGGTATGGCTGACAGCTGCGGACAATGCTGTCACCAGAATGATCGAAAGACTGGTCGCGATCGCCAGCTTGATCGACAGGTCCGCATCGATCCCCAATGCCTGAAATCCATAGTGCAGACAGGGAACGAACAGGATTCCTCCCCCCACTCCCAGCATGCCACCGATCAACCCTCCTATCACCCCAATGGCAATGAACAGCAAAATGAGGGTGGCGCTCATTCAGCTTCAGCCAGGACACGCAGAGTAAATTCAAGCCGATAGGTCCGGGCCTCACCCGGCTCCAGTGTAATCAACCGCCCGGCTTCCCTTTCCCTGGCACGCCCCAGCACCCGCGCATTCCCCGGTTCCAGGCCGAGCACATATTCCTGCTGCCCGATCATTTTCCACTGTGTAAAGTGCGGCAATTGATCCGGACGATAGCGCAGCTCCAGCGACAACCCTCCCAGAAGGACCGGGTTGCGCAAGAAGATAGATACGTATCCATTTTTGTCATGTTCCAGATTGTGGAAATAGACCTTCTCCCTGTAACCTGGAACTGGCTTTCCGAAACGGCAGGCTTCTTCAAGCCCCTCTGCCGCCTCCGCATCCCTTGGCTCGATCCGTGAATGCGGTGTTTCCAGCACAGTTTTTTCATCCAGAAGTGGATAACCGAAGTTGCAGTGATACAGGAGCATGTGTGGAGCAGGGCGGCATCCTTCATTGGTGACTGTATCGGTCAATGTGAAAGTCGAGCTGCCCAGTTTTGATTCGATCACCCGCCGCAGGACCTGGTTATCCCCAAAAAGCATCGCCTCACGCATCTCTCCGGAAAGGCGGAGGATATAATCCTCTCCTTCCCACCCCTCCCATTGGCAAATCTTCGAAGCGGGAAGTGAACTGTAACGCCCATGCAACCCCAGTTCCTGGTCTCCATCCCGCCCGGGGGCTCCCATATAGGTCAACCCACAGGTCGTGACCATTCCACCGGGAAAAGTCCTCAGCCACCCAAGCCCAGGCTCTTCATAACGCGAGGGGTGCGCATCGCCGACCGGCGACCTCCAGGCCAGGTTCGCTCCACGGAAAACCGCCCGGCTGATATCCATGCCACGATCCAGGAGGACATCGAATTTCAATCCGGAACCGGTTTCAAATTCGACCACTTCGACCCCTTTTTCCACTCCATCCTGAAGCCTGACCCTGCGCAATCCCCCGATCTGGGAGATCGATCCGATCCGATCCAGCAATTCTTTCCGCTCAAAAGTGACACCCGGATAATACTTCATGGCATTCCCTCACAATTCGATGCCCAGACTCTCAAGGAGCCGGTCCAGGTCATCCTGATTAAAAAAATGGACCTCGATGGTCCCGGAATCATCCTTTTTATGGTGAACGGATACTTTGGTCCTCAATCTCTCCTGAAGGGCTTCCTGGATCGATTTCCAGTGAATATCCAATCCGGCCTGATCCTGAGGTTCTCCCTTGTTCGAAACACGAGATTTCCTGGTTGCTTCGGATACAGGGTCTCGATCTGGCTCCGGGGATCGTTGCGCAGCCTTTTTGTCTTCGAGGAATCGCTCGAGATCCCGCACCGAGGCTTTGTTCTGGATCGAAAAACTCCAAGCCTCCAGGCACAGGTCCGGCTCGAGGCCAGCCAGAATTTTACCATGCCCCACAGAAAGAAGCCCCTCCTGGATGGAGGACTGAACCTGTTCCGGAAGGTCCAGCAGCCGCAGCAGGTTGGCCACCACCGTACGGCTTTTTCCGACCCGGGCGGCAACCTCCTGCTGGGTCAACCCACTGGCGCCATCCACCACCCCATCCATCAGACGGCGATAGGCACGCGCCTCCTCGATGGCACTCAGGTTTTCCCTCTGAACATTCTCGACGATGGCTATTTCCAGCATCTCCTGCTCATCGGTATCTCTCACCAGGACAGGAACCACACTCAACCCAGCCAGCAAAGCCGCCTTGAGACGGCGCTCTCCCGCAATCAACTGGAATCGTCCGGGCGCGGGAACATCGCGCCGAACCAGCAGGGGTTCGAGAAGCCCATGCTGACGAATCGACTCCACCAGCTCCTGAAGGGCTTCCGGCTCGAACTCGGTCCGTGGCTGGTAGGGGTTCGGATCGATCCGTTCAGGGGCGATATCCAGAAGGTTTTTTGGAATGATCTCCTCTTCGGTTTCCACCTTTTTAGAATGATCCATTGAAAAAACCGAAGAAGGACGCTCCCCCAGGAGGGTTGACAGACCTCTTCCCAGCCCTTTACGCACCATTGTTGAGAATCTCCTTTGTCAGCTCCATATAGGCTTTGGCCCCCCGTGACCAGATGTCATACAGAATGATTGGCAGGCCATGGCTGGGGGCTTCACTCAAACGGACATTGCGGGGAATGGTTGTCTTGAAAACTTTATCGCCATAATGCCTGCGCAGCTCGTTTTCCACCTCCACAGACAGGTTTGTCCGTGAATCCACCATTGTCAGAAGAAGCCCAAGCAGCTGCAGGTTCTGGTTCGTGTTCTGGCGTGCAAATTCAAAGGACTCCAGGATGTCGGTCAGCCCCTCGAGCGCGAAATACTCCGCCTGAACAGGCACCAGCAGGTGTGTGGCCGATGACAGGGCATTCAGAGTGATGAGATTTAATGCCGGCGGACAGTCCAGGAAAACAAAGTCATATTTCTTTTCATTGTGCGACAATCCCTCCAGAATCCTTCGAACACAATGGGCTGGATCCGGCATCTCGCTGAGCAGTTTTTCCCCCCCTACCAGGTCCGGGCAGCCGGTCAGGATTTCGAGGCGTGGAATGGTGGGGTGTGGCAGTGGCTGGGGGTGCGCTGCTGGATCCAGAAGCAGATCGAGCAGGCTCGGCTCCTCCTGAGATTCGCAGGCAATACCGCTGGTGGCATTGCACTGCGGATCCAGGTCGATGATCAGCGTCAGTTTTTCGGAGGCAGCCAGGCAGGCGGCAAGATTGATGACAGTGGTGGTTTTGCCAACCCCCCCCTTCTGGTTGGCAACCGCAACAATAACAGGCCCATTCCGGACCTCCCCCTCGAGATGCGCCTCTGACACAATCATTCCTCCAGCTCGGTTGGAAGACTAGACTCTCAGGGCATCTTTTTCAAGGGTGGATTATGACAGCTCGGCAGGTTTCGGGCTGAATGTTCCACGTGGAACACTCTCAGCCCGGATTTTTGCGCGGTATTGAAAAAACGATCGTCTTCCAGCCCGGTCCGGACATTGTCGAGCCTGTTGAACAAAACCGCAGCCTTTTCCGGCGATATCTTCACCATGGCATCCAGAATTTCGCCTCGGTCCTTGTTGGAGATGCTGTTCATCACAGTGATCGCCAGCTCGATTCCTTCGAGATCCTCACCCAGTGGCAGGGGTGAGGGCAGAGTCGATTTGGGATCGGGAAAAGATACTCCCAGAAGCAGATCCGCCGCCCTTTTTGGACTCATCGCTTTGACCGAAAGGTTCAGATCTTCCAGTCTTTTTTTCTTTTCGGTGCTCATCTCCGCTTTTCGCCTGGCTTCGATGTCCTTGAGCTGATCGAGTTCCACACTGATTCGTTTTTGAAGATTATTCAGCCGGTTGATCTCTCTTTTGAGATCCTCCTGCGCCACCTGAATGGAATTTTCCCGTGCATCGAGGGCCTCTTCTTTCTTCTTCAGGGCATCTTCTTTCTGGAGGATTCTCTGCATGGTATTCTTGAAGCCATCTTCTTCCCCCTGATCCATTTCTGTTTCGGGATGCAAAACCGCTCTTTCGAGTTCCTTCTGGTCCCGTTTTTCCCGATTCAGGCGTTGCTGGTGTTCGTATGTGGCAAGCTCCTGTTTGACCTTCTTATCTGCCATTTGCTCAAATGGGTATTTGAGGAAATCAACACCGATCTCCCCTTTTTTCAGCCAGTTGTTCCAGACCAGAAAGCAGCTCACTCCCAGTGCCAGACAGAGGATCATCAGGATTCCAGAAAGGAGGATTCCCCCGTGCTCCTTCTGCCGCACCTTCTGTGTGATCCCGATATCATCCATTTCTTTCTGCTCTTCGGATCGAGTTTCATAGGCCCAGCGTTCCTGGTCCCGCCCCTTAAGCCTTTCCATGGTTTTTTTCTCGCGGGAACGTTCGACGAGGACCAGTCTTTTCTGCCGGAGTTCCTCGGTTCTTTCGATCAGTTCCTTTTCAGCCAGAAAGGACTCCTGGTTGAGTCGTACCAGGTAACGGTAGTGCTCATGGAGTGCCTGTCCGAGAACCTGGTTCCCCTGACCCGGATCCATTTCTTCGCGGATCTGGAAGGCCTCGACTCGCAGAGCATTACGGAAATCAGCGAGCGCTGGACCTCCTGCTCCTTTCTCAGGGTGTCGATCCGCTGGAGCTTTTCCTGGTGCTCCTTGAGCTTGAGAAGCTTTTGCATTCTAAACTGATATCTTCTCATTTCTTCGCCTCGACCGAATTGTTCGCCAGGTTGTTCAGCTGTTGTTTCGTCAGGTCAAATTCGGATTTTTTTTCCGGTTCCTGCCTCAAAAAAGCATCTGTTTCAGGCTTTTTATCGATCGCGAGATCGACATCCGGGTTTGTTCCTTTCCGGTAAGCACCCAGATTGATCATATCTTCCATTTCCTCATAGGTGGCCATACGGTTCCTGACAATGGCAGCCGCTGCGCGATGCCTCGGATCGACAATGTCATTCATGACACGTGAAATGCTGCGCAGCGGATCGATGGCTGGGTAATGGTTTTTATGGGCCAGATTGCGTGTCAACACGATATGTCCATCGAGAATCCCGCGTGCGGCATCGCTGATCGGCTCATTCATGTCGTCTCCCTCCACGAGAACCGTGATCAGCCCGGTGATGCTTCCACGATGCGGGGAGGTACCACATCTTTCCAGGAATCTGGGGAGCATGTTAAACACCGAAGGCGTATACCCGCGTGAAGTCGGGGGTTCACCGATAGCCAGTCCGATCTCTCTCTGGGCCAGGGCCATACGGGTGACTGAATCCATCATAAATGCGACTTTCAATCCCTCATCCCTGAAGTACTCAGCGATGGACATGGCGGTATGTGCTGCCCGGACCCGGACCAGTGGGGGCTTATCGCTGGTGGCCACAACCACCACACTCCGCGCCAATCCTTCAGGACCTAAATCCCTCTCGATAAAATCCCGGACTTCCCTGGAGCGTTCACCCACCAGTGCCACAACAATCACTTCTGCTTCGGAATACTTCGCGATCATCCCCAGAAGGGTGCTCTTACCCACCCCGCTTCCGGCGAATATTCCCACGCGCTGGCCTTCCCCAAGTGTCAGCAGGCCATCGATGGCCCTCACCCCGGTGGGAAGGATCTCCTCGACTCGTCGCCGAGCCATGGAGTCGGTCGGCTCACGATGAATCGGAACTCTTTTTTCATAAAGCAGAGGGCCTTGGCCATCCATCGGTGCTCCAAGTCCATCCAGCACTCTTCCCAGTAGGTTTTTTCCGGTGGGAACCTGGGCTTCGAGGCCGAGGGAAACGACCTCATCTCCGGGTGAAATCCCCGCCAGCACACCCAGTGGCATCAGGAGTGTCTTACCCTTTCGGAACCCGACAATCTCAGCACGAACCGGTTCTCTGAGGCGCGAAGATTGGATCTTGCAGACATCTCCAATACTTCCCGCCGGTCCGGCGGATTCGATCACCAGGCCGATAATTTCCTCGACTCTTCCAATCTGCAGGATCGGATCGACCTCACTGGTGCGAGTCCTGTACAGGTCCCAGTCGAGAGATGGTGCTTCGATCGGCTTCATGGCCCTGGATCGCTTTCTTCTTTTTGCGGCAGCACCGCTCTCATGATTTCGTCCACCTGAGTCCGAATCCTTGCATCGATAATGCCGGAGGGTGTTTCGATGCGGACTCCACCCCGGTCGACACGCCTGTCAACCTCCAGCTGAACAGTTTTGATGTCATCGAATTTATGGATGAGGTCGAGCTTGTGAATTTCCAGAATCTTCAGGTCATCCGGATGAACATGCAGTGTCACCTGCTGGCGCTCTCTGGCTCGCTTCAATGCTTCCTCAACAGTGCGCAGGACCAGCTCCCGGTCCTCATCCTGGACTCTATGAATCAACCGCCGCGCCACCTGCAGAGCCAGATCGATCAGATCGTCCCTGTTGTCTTCCAGCATCTTTGACAATGCGAGCTGTGTGCTTTCGATGACCTTTCCAAAATCCTCAAAGGCCTGTTCGACCATGGGACGATAGTTCGAATCGATTTCATTCTTTTCGTCGATCAATGCCTGTTCGCGTGTCTGCCGGAAGATTTCCTCCCTGCTGGCTTCCGCTTCCTGCTGGATGCGCCTGGCTTCTTCAAGCGCCTGGGTTCGTTCTTTGATTGCGGCTTGCATGGCGGCCCGTTTGATTCTCTCTGCGGCTTTCTGAGCGTCATCGATGATCCGGTCCGCGTCAGTCTCGGCATTCTGGAGAATCTGGTCGCTATACCGGATTCTAACCGGCTCCTGGGCAACTTCGACTCTAAGGACTTTGGGTTTGCCTGTCATCATATCTTACATTATGTAATTATATTATATATGGGTTGCCATTTAACCTTACAGATATCAGGTGATAAGGTCTTCTTCGGACCGTGTGATCGTAATTTCACCTGCCTCTTCGAGGCGCCGAATAACCGAAACGAATCTCTGCTGAGCTTCTTCCACCTGGCGCACACGCACCGGTCCCATGAACTCCATATCTTCCTTGACGATCTCTGCCGCCCTCTGGGACATATTGCTGAAGATTTTCTGTTTGACGTCATCGGAAGAGCCTTTGAGGACGACTGCGAGTTCTCTCTGATCGACTTCCTTGAGTACCTGCTGAATGGAGCGGTCATCCAGAAGAACCACATCTTCAAAGACAAACATCTTTTTCTTGATCGAATCGGCCAGCTCTGCATTTTCCGCCTCGAGGGTTTCCATGATCGAACGTTCCGTTGTCCGATCGACCCTGTTAAGCAGCTCTGCAAGCGCTTCGACACCACCGACAGTAGTAAACTCCTGTGAGAGGACAGTGGCGATTTTTCTTTCGAGAACTCTTTCAACCTCACGGGTTATTTCTGGCGCTGTCTGGTCCATGGTGGCAATCCGCAAGGCGACCTCCGCCTGCTGTTCCGGAGGCAGTGCGCTGATAACCGGGGCAGCCTGTTCAGGTGACAGGTGCGAGAGGATCAAAGCGATGGTCTGAGGGTGCTCTCCCTGGATGAAGTTGAGCAGGTGTTCCGGTTCGACCCTTTTCACAAAATCGAATGGTGTGACCTGCAGAACTCCCTGGAGCCGTGCAATGATTTCCAGAGCCTTTTTCGGGCCGACAGCCTTTTCAAGAATGTCTCTTGCTTTCTGGATGCCACCCTGGCCAAGGACCTGCTGAGCCATGGCGGTATGGTAAAACTCCTCGAGCACCAGGTTGATGGTATCGGCACTCATGCTTCCAAGCGCGGCAATTTCGACTGTCACCTGTTCGATTTCAGCATCGGTTAGATTCCGGTAGATATCGGCTGCTATCTCGGGGCCAAGCGCCACGAGCAGAATCGCCGCTTTCTTTCTTCCGGTCAGGTCGGTTCCATTTTCAGCCTTGCTTCTGCGTACCATGTCAGTTTACTCCGCCAGCCAGTTTCTCAGGATGCCGACAAAATCTTCAGGTTTGCCTTTGGCATAATTTTCGATCTCTTCCCGTATAATTCTGCTCTTCTGTTCTTCCGGGGGTAAGTTCTCGAGATCGCCGATGGACCGCAGCCCGAATTCACGCTGCGAAGGCTCTGGGATTCTCGGCCCAGGAAGTGAAATCTCCTCGGAGCGAACCAGTTCCTCTTCGGCCGGTTTGATGGAGAAAACCTTGCGCAGGAAATAGAAGAATACAAGAATCGAAATCAAAGCAGCTGCCAGAAATGCCGCGCTTTCCACATTGGTCCGGATGGTTTCCCAGCGGGCCTCAGTTTCTGCCAGGATCTCTCCGGAACGGTCAAACGGCACCTGGTTGAGCACGAAGTGATGGCGGGTGCTGTTTTCGATGTGGGCTGCCGCCAGCTTGAGAGACTTCTCCAGCTCCGCCATCTGTTCCGGTGTGCGCTGGACATACTTTTTTTCGCCATTTTCAATCGTCGGAACATAATTGACAGCGATTGAGATCCACTGTGTTTCGAGCTCTCCCGGGGCGACCTCGGTGCTGGTTTCCCGGACCAGGCGCGGCTCATTATCCACCTCCTGGGTTTCCTGGGTCATGCTGGAGTTGCTGGCGTGGCTGCTACTGTCCGGTCCGATATTGTCATCGGGATTATTCGAAGGGGTCCCCGGGATTCCACCCGGCTGGTTGGTTTTATCTTCAATCTCTTCTGTCCGGCGCCTCTTCTCGAAGGGGTTTTCCGCATCGATGTATTTTTCTTTGATCGCTTTTTTATCGAAATTCAATTTGACATCGGCGGCGATGGTATAATTGGCGCCGCCACCGACGATCGGATCGAGGATATTCGCGCAGGCCTTGATGCGGCGCTCGCGGAGCAGCTCTTCGGATTTGCGCTGCTCGTCAGTGAGCAACTCGGTTTCAGATTTCTCACGATACCCGGACAGCACCCGGCTGTTTTCGTCAGTGACAATGACATCAGCCGGTTTAAGCCCGGGCAGGGCATTGGCGACAGTCCATTGAATTCCCTGGACCGATTCCTTTGGGAGGGTCTGGCCCCGGGTGCCGACTTTGACCGATGCGGTGGGTTTCGTGTCTCCACTCGGGAACAGGCCTTTTTCTCTTTCGGTCAGCTGAACACGCGCCCAGTCAATCAGGTCGGATCCTTTTTCGACAGTCGATTCGAGTTCTTCCTGGAGTGCACGCAGGCGGGTTTCGCGGAACTGGGCGCTGGTCTGGCTCCAGTTATATTCTTTGAGGATCCCATACCCCCCCAGGGGTTTCTGGCGATTGCTGATGGCAAATTCCGCACGCAGCTTGTCACGGTCCCCAAAGACATAGACCGCTCCATCGCGGATGTTGTAGCGTGCGCCTTTCTCGTCGAGAAACCGGCTGAGCTCCCCAACCTCGGCGTCATCGAGGCCGCCATAAAGGAAATCCCCGCCCGGCAGGAAATAGGCTGCCAAAGATATTCCCAGCAGCCCCAGCAGGAGGGCGCTTGTCAGGCCTCCGACAAGCCATTTTTGGCCTGCGGTCAGCTGGGACCAGAGTCTCTTGATATCTTCCTGGAGACGAATTAACCAGTCTGGCATCTTCTACCATCCCATTGTCTGGATTCGCTCCAAGACCAACATGCACAATTCAGGCCACCAATCCCATTGTGGACTGGTAAATTTGTTTGTTTCAATTTTCCAGCGGTGATGAACGAGTCAACTCCCGGCCATCTTCATTCAGCACCAGGACATCCGAGGGTTTCAAGCCGGCAAACGAATTTGCCACCACCCACTGGATCCGCTCGACATCGATATCCGGCAGCACCGCTCCACCAGTCCCGACAATCACTGCCGCACCTTTCTTCCCTTCCCCACCCTCCAAAGCAAACCGGTCTCTTTGGCGGAATCCAACCCGTGCCCACTCGATATGATCACACCCCTTCGACAGAAGCTTCTCGAGTTCCTTCCGAATCGCATTCAGTCGATGTGGATCGGGATTTGACGAGCCGGTCAGTTCAACAACTTTTTTTGTCTGCTGGCTATAAAGGTTCTGGCGGTGTTCCTGCCATTCCTGGAACTCTTTCCGAACCTCATCGGCTTCGCCCCGGATGCTGATAACAGTTCCTTCATCGGTCAGCCGATAATTCATCCCTTTTGATTTGAGGAAATCGACCACATCCGCCATTTTGTCTGAATCCAACCTGTCGAACAGGACCTTTTCGCCTCTGGCATGGATAACCGCCACCAGCACCAGCTGAATCGACAGCAGCAGGCCGATTGCAGCAACCCCTTTCAAAAAAAGGCCAGGCGTTCCCTTCTCTGGCATCTTCTTCCCGATCCATTTAATGGCAGCTGAAAACACGGGTCATTCCCCCAATCCAATCAAACTCACAAGCCCTTACCGGTATGACGTTTCATGGTTCGATTTGTTCACTCCTCAGTGCGACCTGGTTTTCATGCTTTGTTTCATTCTGATACCCTCGCCAGGGCCGCCAGCTCGTTCCGATGATCGAGACATTCCCGATAGGCAGTCCAGGAACTACACGGGCAACCATCTCACGTGCTTCCTGGATATCCTCTTTCGACAATCCACGTGCGAGGATAAATGCGATCGGTTCAGCATCCTCCATCTTTCCCGGAAAATAACTCGGCAGTGAAACACAAACCCTTGGTTCGACAACCGCAGGCCAGCGCTGCCGAAACTTCTTCTCCAGTTCCCTTTCCCAGAGGCCTCTCTGTGCCAGGAGGCGGAGCTCATCAAAGGTTTTGGCTTTTTCGAGGATCGCTATCGGATCTTCTTTGACATAGAACGTGCGTTTCTGTTCATCGAAACGATAAGTGACCTGGGTTTTTTTCAGAAAGTCGAAAAGTGTTGGCTGCAGTTCTTCCGGGACACCGACAATCAGGACTTTCTCCTCTTCGGGAACCCAGGCATCCAGTGTGTAGGACTTCTGAGCACACAGAGTCAAGAACAGCACCACCAGAACCAGACCGGCATGGAAACGAAACGCCATGATTTTCTCCCCTTCCCGTTGTGTTGTCTCTGGAAACCCCCCATGCAGTGGAGCGGACTGGCGGTCCGGGCTTTACCTGAAGGTTTCCGAGACTGATAACAACAATCTGCTTTATGGGTGGAAGGAGGATGGACAAATGGGGCAGGCCTGCAGGGTTCTGGAATATCCCCCTGAAACCAATTTGTAGACCCGATTCATTTGAACTTTCTCCCCCATCATCCTTGAGTTCCCCAACCCAAAGATGACCCGGCAGCTGCGGGCAGCCTCAATCAGACCTGAAGACGAGAAATTTCCTGGTAGGCTTCAACTATTTTGTTGCGGATCTGCAATGTAAACTGAAAAGCCAGGTTTGCATCTTCGACCGCCACCATGACATCCTTCAGGTCGGTGACTTCGCCGGTCGCAAACTTGCTGATCTTTTCCTCAGCGACTGATTGCAGATTGTTGACTTCCCCCAGTGACTTCTCGAGCAGGTCCCGAAATGAAGCTGAACCCGTTGACTCCGGGGCCCTAACCCCTTTGTCAATAGGTTATCCGTACCTCTTGTTGCAACAGGATTTACTGAGATCGGATTAACCATTTGTCTATAGTACCTCAAAACCGGTTTGGATTCCAAGGGGGAAAAATAAAATCGGCATCACTTTTTTTAGGCGCTTCGACCAATTTCCAGAATCTTGGCTGCGATCTGTTTGGTGGTGTTCATGGCGGTCACATTGGCTTCATAAGCCCGCGAGGCATCGATCAGGTTCACCATCTCATCCACCACCCGGATATTCGGTTTCCGGACAACCCCATTCGGGCCGGCATCCGGATGAGAGGGCTCATACACATCCATAAAAGCTTCAACCCCGGAGGCTTCCACTATTTTCGACACCCGAACCCCTGCTCCGATGATTTTTTCCTCCTGGGCCTCATCCAGCATCTTAGCGAAATGGGCTTTGGATCCGCCAACCGATTCAAAAACCACCGCACGGCGACGATATGGGCCTCCCTCTTCCGTCCGGGTGGTCTGGGCATTGGCAATATTGTTGGCTATCACATTCATCCGGATTCTCTGGGCTTCCAGCCCGGATGCCGAAACATCAAAAATCATGATTCCCTCCTATCACCTTCCCAGAACAGCCGTTTTCAGGTCACGGTAGTTCCGGATCAGCAGTTCGGTCAGCGCGTTCATCCTGCCGCCATTTTTCGCCAGCTCGGCCATCTCACGATCGATGCTCACATTGCTGCCATCGGCTCGGACCGGAGTCGAAAAATCGGTTCTGGCAGTGGGGGACAGATGCTTCAATGTTTCGAAAAGAGAGCTGGATTCAACCCCATCCCCGGAAACTATCCCTTCTGCAGAAGATGCTTTCAGTGCGCTTTTCAGGCGTTCCTCGAAACGAATCTCCACACGCTGATAACCTGGGGTGTCGACATTGGCGATATTGTTGACAATTGCACGGTGCCTGGCGGAATACCCATCCAGCGCGGACTGAATGACCAGATTGACTTTGTTGCGATCGAAAAGTGGATTGATCATTGTTTTCTCCAATTCATGTCCAAGCATCTTTTATACCACTTCTATTTTACCGGAATGTGATTCCTGTAAGTTCTTTATGTTAAGGATGTTGCATGACATTTAACCAATGGGGATTCTGTATGAAACACATGGAAAAAAATGCCGATGGTTTCACTTTCGGTCCCCCTGGAGGATTTTTTCCCTTCGCGAAAGTGAGGTTCTCTGATAGTCTTTCAAGGCTTGAATCAGATGACCGGTTTCAAGGAGTTGTTCATGTCCAGCACACCTTCCAGCTTCGCTTTGGGGATCGATATCGGCGGAACCAAAATCTACACCGTAGTGGTTGATGAGGACTACAATATCCTCGGCCGTGGAAAGAAAAAAACCGGGGATGGAAGCCCCGGGCAATTGATGCAACGCCTGTATGTTTCGATTGATGAAGCCATTCAGAATGCAGGAGTTACCTTCGATCAGATCCACACAGCCGGTGTTGGTTTTCCCGGTCCGCTTGACCCGGACAAGGGAATCATTCTTCAGGCCACCAATCTCCCCGCCTGGAGTCATTTCCCGCTTGCCGATGAAATTTCCACCCACATCAATGCTCCGGTCTTCATCGACAACGATGTCAATCTCGGGACCTATGGCGAGGCCATGCTGGGAGCCGGGGCAGGGGCGAAGAATGTCATTGGTATTTTCCTCGGTACCGGGGTGGGTGGGGGAATCATCATCGATGGAAAAATTTACCATGGAACCGCAGGAACCGCGGGTGAGGTCGGTCATGTCATCATCCAGCATGGCGGCATTCCCGGCCCATTCGGCCTGAAAGGCTCTGTCGAGGGGCTTACCAGCCGCAATGCCATCATCCGGTCGATTCGAAACGATATTAAAAAAAGGAAAAAAGTGTTCTCTCGAAGTTTTATTCAAGAGTGGAAAAAAAATCGGGAGCTCCCAACTCGCTGCAGCTTACCGTGATGGGGATTCTGTGGTCATAAAAGCCTTTCATCATGCCGCAGAACTGGTAGGTGTGACGATGGGATCATTGATTAACCTTCTTGCACCGGATGTCGTGATTCTTGGGGGTGGAGTGATTTCAGCTGTTCCTGAGGCGGTCGTTCCAATCGCCAAAAAGGTTGCCATGCGCATCATGCTTGAATCGAATCGCAAAACAAGCCGTATCGAAATTGCCGCTCTGGGGGATGATGCGGGGGCATTGGGAGCAGCCTTCTATGCCCGCCACCGCCTCAAGGGAGAATAAGATCAGTATGTATAGAAAGATCTTTATATCTTATTCCTCTTATTCATATCCCCTGTGAGATCCGGGAGTTTGGCGATAACCGGTTGAATAAACAGGACTTGTAACTGTTGGAAGACTGTTGGAAATAATTCTGGAGAATTCACATTCTCACAGATGGCGGAATCCGGCGAATTGGGGGTGTGAAAAAATCTGAAGAACCACCCTGAATCTCACATCTTTCTCCCAGATATTTCGTCCTTTTACCACAGGATATTCATAGGATATCGATAATTGGGCTGAATGACTGTAATATCGTCAAAGATCATATTCCCGTTGTACTCACCAGTATAACAATCGTAGACGGGGAGGTTCGTATAATCTCTCTGCAGATAGAGCTCGTGTCCCTGCAAATCTTTTGAATACATTCCTTCTGAAAAAGCATGGTGGCTGATATCATAGTGGCCGGTCCCACGGTCGTAGAATATTTTTGGAATGGTGCACCCGAATGGGTTGCTGATAACGACATCGTCAGGGCCAAGTTCATTTCTTCGCCCGGGACTGGCTGTTGCAAGATGCCTCTGATCTTCTTTAAACCATTTATCTCTTAAAATTTTCAGCATTTCATCACGATTTGGGATCAGCCAGGGAGGTTTGACCTTCGGGTCGCTGAAGATTCCTCTCTGATCGTTCCTGGCGGTTTCATAAATTTGGCGATAGGCAACATTTTCTGTTTTAAACGGGTAGTACCAGGCATATCCAGAGGACAGAATTTCCGGTGCAAGATCCTGCCCATCCATGGATATGCTGCCGATCTTCCCCCTATTGCCGACAGTTCCATGGGTCTCTATTTTTACGTCTTTCATATAGCAGAGATTATATAAGAGCTCCTTCAATTCCCTGGATCCGGGTTGGCCAGGTTCTGCGGGATAGATCGATCCATGGTGACATGGATAAC
>LMZT01000086.1 GCA_001567115.1 Candidatus Hinthialibacteria bacterium OLB16
CAATCCAACCCGTTTGCGGGTCCCGATTCCGAACCACTCTCCAGCACCAAAACGGCCCAGCAGCTGGTAGATGGGAGAGTTCCGGCGGGTCAGCACCATCCCATTGGTGTTGAGGTCGGGGCGCCCATCGGGTGTGGCGGATTCGAGAATGGCTCCATCCGTGACAGTCCCGGTGGCGGAAAGGGTGATGAACTCCCCGAGGAGCAGCTGCAGGCCTGTTGAAACCACCGGCAGGCCGGCCGGGGTTCCGGTGGCTGGAACTGTGAAGGTTGTTCCAGTTTCCTCGATATCGCTCAGACGGTCATTGTCATCATCCGGATCCACATTGTCTCCGATCCCATCGCCATCCGAATCGAGATGTTCTGTCGGATCGAGCGGAGCGCCATCGATGCCATCTTTGTATCCATCTCCATCGGTATCCGGTTTCTTCGGGTCGGTTCCAAGCCCTTTTCCAAGTGTGACTGTGAATGATCCAGAGTTGTTTGCGAAACCTCCGATGACATCATTGACTGCAAAGGAAAGCATCCCTTCGGCAGATGCTTCGATGGTTCTTGCGGCTCCTGCGGCAAACCAGTTTCCCTGTCCGATTCTTCCAATCAGGGAAAGGTGGGGCGCAGAATCAAGAACCAGCGGAAAAGAAGGTTTCTGTTCCAGGCCCTCCGGGCCGCTCTGCAGCTGGGCTTGAACATCCCCGAAGATGGTCCCAACAGCTCCGATCTTCAGTTTCAGTCCCGGTTTGACCAGATATCCGGAAGCCTGCTCGAAAACATGATTATTGGATGGACCGGCGGAGATGCTGATCTGCGCAGAGACCTCATCGAGGTCGATCAGGCCATCTGAATCTGAATCGAGGCTGGCATCGATCTGGGGCCAGGCAGGAGTGCAGGCAAGACAGACGAAGAGCACACCCCATAGAATTGATGGGTAAAAGTGAGAAAAAGATGGTTTTCGGGGGTCGATTCCCCCATCCCAGCGATACATTTTCCCCCCCTCCAGGCACAAATACTTCCATCAGGGAGTATCGTCTATGGACGTAACATCTTTAATTTATTTTTATTATGAACATAAATCTGAGTTTTTAGATGAGATTATCTCAAGAAAATTCATTCCGAATCTTTGGCCCCAGGGAGTTTGATGCGAGGCAGGGGTTATTTCCGTATCAGGGAGCTGGCGCTGAAGCGGTCTGTTATTGGTTCAACCACCAGTGTTCGATGGTAGAAACCGGAGAAGTCGGTGTCGGAGTTGAGGTGGCTTGGGGAGGGAGGGTTGGTGTCGGTGTAAGGGTCGGTAACGGGGCTTCTGTCGGTGAAGGAGTCCGTGTGGAAGTGGCAAGAGGCGATCGGCAGACGCGCAAGGACACCTGGTCGAGGAAAAAAGAAGAAAAACCATTCTGGCTTCCAGAGACAACACTCTCGAAAGTAATCGAGTGGCTCGCACCATCGGCATAAGTGGAAACATCGATCTCGACCAGGCGGTAATCATAATAGTCGGGGGAATCGGCAGCGGTATAACTGGCCACCAGGTGGCCATCGATCCTGACCTTCAAATAGTCTGAAAGTTTGGCTCCAGAATTATCGATCATCAGGAAAAATGAAAGCTTTGCAGTGCCGGTGGGGATGCGGGTTGCCTGCGAAAGGCTCCCTTCTTCATAACCCTCGAATGCTCCAAACAGGGCGAATGTTTTCCCTGAATGGGCGCTGAGCGAATCCTGGAACAAGGGGCTTCCAAAATTGGTGGAATATTTGGTCCAGGAGGGATTCCCACGGTTGAAATCCTCGAAATCGCCATCCAGTATCCCCTCAGAGCAGCCATCTTGCAGGGTCGCTGAGGGTGTCGGTGTCGATGGATTCGGGGTGCGTGTTCTTGTGGGAGTCCGGGTGAGAGTTTTAGTCGGTGTCCGGGTGTGAGTGGGGGAGGCAGTTGGAGGCAGCGGGGTGGAAGTCCGTGTTGGAGAAGGGCCATGGGTCAGGGTGGAAGATGGAGTGGATGTTGGAGTTGGACTGCCATCATTTTCACCAACAGCGCCATGGGCGGTCAGAGACCAGCTCTTCAAAGATCCCACATGGTTGTTCCTTCGGTCTGTGATCTGGAGTGTCCAGGTGCCTGAGGGATCTTCCCCCCAGTGGACCACGCTTGAGAATTCCCAGTTGGTGTAGTCGGCCTGAAAATCATTATGGAGTGTGGCGAAGGTCGAAACACTCCCCGATGGGGAGGTCAATGTGATTTCCAGGTCGCCCCGGAAAGGGTGTATGATGGTGACTTTCAGGTTGACCGACTCCATCTTAAATCCGGAAGGACCCGCCAAACTGAGTGTTCGAACCAGGCCATTCGGATTGTTATCGGGGATACCGGCGGCCACCTCCTCCGAGGCGGAGAGTGGTGTGGCTTCCGGTGGAACCGGGACCCAGGCCTGTGCGGCTTCTACCGCTGCCTGGGCATTGGCCCTCCCGAAACCGAATCGATGGCTGTGAAAAATCCCAGCCCCATTTTCCTGCCATGAGGGATCTTCAGGCAGGTTCCGTGTGGATGTCCTGGCAAGAATATGCTGGACATCCCGCCAGGTCAGGCTGGGATTGGCCTCCAGCAGCAGTGCGATGACTCCTGCTGCCAGTGGTGCCGCCGAGGAGGTTCCTCCGAAGCCAGTGGTATAATGGTCTTCCAGGTCACCACTGTTGGTCAAAGCGGTTGTGGCTGTTCCATAACCCTCGTTGCTCGATCCCGTGTTGACAAACACACAGGCCCCCTCCTCGCTGTACCAGCTGGCGGATCCATCTGCCCCGGACGCCGCCACGGCGATGGTATAACGGTTGTTCGCCAGGCTGTCATAGTCTGTACGGTCTTTGCTCTGTTTTCCGTTTCCACCGGCCCAGACATAGATGATTCCCTTGCCCTGCCGTCCCTGCTGTATGCCCTGCTGCAGAGCTGACAGAATGATCGGGTTGAGGTGGGTCTTTGCCAGCCCGTCATCCGGATCCCCCCAGGAATTGCTGGAAATGCCTACGATATCCTGTGGGTTAATACTGGTAACCTGATGGGTCAGGGCCTGCGCGACATCCAAATCCGAGAAATTGCTGGATATCAATCGCACACCCACCAGGCCCGCCTCCGGGGCAGCACCGCTGATTCCGATTCCATTGTTTCCCCTTCCGGCGGCGATCCCGGCACATGAGGTTCCATGGTTATCATCGGATGTCTCAGGAGTTGGATCGAAATCCCCATAATTGATATCGATATCGATATCTTTGCGTGTGTTGGCTGTCAGGTCCGGGTGAGTCACCTGAAGCCCGTCATCCACGATCGCGATATTGACCCCGGCTCCACGTGCATAATCCCAGGCTGGAACTGCATGGATATCGACTCCCTCAAGAGAGGGGAAAACCTGGTTCCCTGAGTTCAGCAGGTGCCATTGGTATTGAAACAGGGGATCATTTGGGATGAAGCGTTTTTGAGCTCGATGACGCAGGAGTGGCTGCGAAAAGACCACATCTGCCTGCTCATAAATCTGATTTGCGATCTCGAGGCTCGATAACAGGCCATTCTCCCTCGGTTCCAGCAACCACATCCCAGCTCCATAAGGCAGGCTTAGGATTGTTTTAACCGGGAATCTTCCCTCGATAGTCGAGATTTTCTGATTCGGATGCAGTTGAACCACAAGCCTTGACGAGAGCAGCTGGCGATGGAACTCGACCTGCGGAACCGCATGGGGATACAGGACTGCCTGGCGCTCCTGTGCATCCAGCGAGTGGCGAAGTTTCTCACTCACTGCTGACAGAGATACCAGATCCGTGGCGGCTCGGATCCGGATATCCGCCGCAGGTTTCTCACCGGCGGATCGGCGAATGGACAGGAGATTTGGATCGATGGATTTGTGGGGTCGTGTGAACACCGAGAGATCTTTCAGACCATCGAGGTGGATTTCTTCCAGTGAAACCTCGAGATCGACACGAGTGGACCCTGAATAATAATAAACCGGTATTTGAGAGAAAGATTTACTGGCCAAAGATATCAGGCAGAGTAAGCAGCAGAGTGAAAACCTCAGGGATTTTCCCCAGATGGCAGACATCCAGTCAGTCCTCATTTATTCAAACCAAAGCCGCTCGATTCATTCAATCCGTTTGAAAAGGGTGGCTTTCAGGAAAATTTTGCCAATATCCAAATTGTGAGCAGGATTGAGTTGCTTTGTACAGTCTTTTTTCACCTGCCCCCAGCATAAGTATCTGATATGAGTGCGTTTTTACCTTAATTGTAAAGTATACACGGCCCACCCTCTACAGAAAATGGTTCCCCGGATCGAATCTGCCGCCGAATTCCTGCTGGGGCACATCCCAGGAGGAAAGGCTTTCACCATGATTTGCCAACTTGATTGCAGCCCCTTCCACCTCACAGAAAAATGATTCAAAGGGTAATAAATTTATTGACTTGCCGAAATATTAAAGATAGCATATTAAACGGTTAACGGGAACTGGTTTCTGAGCTTCGACAGAGGCTCCGTGTGTTTTCAGGTTTTTGGAAAAAAACAGGCATTCTGTTCCCTTTTTCTGGAATATGATTAAATACTGGCAATACTGATAATCAAAAAAGAAAAACCGGTCATTTTGTCGGCAGCCTCACTGCCGGGCTTCATTGACAAGCGAGGGGGGTCTCCATGTTTCAGTCACTTCCATTTTCCCGGTCTCGAAAAAGAGCATTCACCCTGATTGAGCTGCTGATTGTTATCGCCATCATTCTGATCCTTATCAGCATTGCGCTGCCGAATTTTATGGAAGCACAAATCCGTGCCAAGGTGACCAAGGTCAAAGGAGAGTTTCGCTCGATCGAAACGGCCATGTTTGCCTATCGCCAGATCAACCCCCATTACCCGTTTACCGAACCGACTGGAAAGGCTCCCTTTATCCGGCGCGCCTACTGGCCATCTGGACCGAGGATCCGCTTTGCCTATGAACTCACAACTCCGGTCAAATACCTTCAGAGTGTCAACTTCATTGATCCATTCATCGGTTCCGGTGCAGTTTCTGACCAGCATAAAGATTATGAATGGTCTTATTATTATCTCCAGTATGAAACCTTCGCCTACCACCGCCCATCGGACAAGAACTATTTCGATGCCTGGTGCTTGTGTTCCTGGGCTTTGGACACGTATGACAGCGGATGCTCCTGGTTCCCTCAGATCGTGGTGAATGCCAAAAAGAAAGGGGTCCATTTTGACCCAGGCTCATTGGTGGTGTTCTACAGCCCAACCAATGGGACCCGCTCACGAGGGGATATCGCCAAATATGGGGGTTGGGTGCCACCCGAAGTAAAAATGTTCGATAAATAAAATCCATTTCTTCCGGCCTCATCCAAGAGCAGGGCAGCTGAACAGGCTGCCCTGACTTTTTAACCTTTTTTTTACTTCTTCGGCGTGCCTGGCCTGTTCAGATCCTGATTCGTGCCTAGAATCGGGTGATTGACTTCGAGGAGGATGGTTTCCATGGTCTCTTTATGGTTGTTGTTGATAATCTGTTTTCTGGGAAGTTTTACTGCACAAGCCGAACCGGTTTTACCCGCCTGGTCTCTCGAACAGGTTCACAAAGCAATCCAGTCCACAACAGCCTGTATTCCTTATCCCACATATCAGCAACGGGAATTCTGGGACCATGCCGGAAAATTGCCCCTGTTCCGGGAGGGTGTTGAAAAGATTCAGGCTGAAGCTGAGGGGCTGAAATCCACCGACCCGCCCTTTCTGCGTGCCTCAAAGTATCTCGATTTTCAGCGCAATGGGGATCGTGAACAGTACCAGAACCTTCTATCAGAACGTGCACGGTTCCTCAATGCCTTCTCGCTGGCTGAATGTTTTCAGGGCAGGGGAGACTACCTCGATCCACTCATGGATATCCTGTGGGCTTACTGCGAAGAAAGTGACTGGTGCTATCCGGCACATACGAAAGGCCTGGTGAATCCTCCACTCCCGGCCATCGACCTGCGTTCGACCCGGGTCAGCCTCGACCTGGCAGTGGCAGATTATGTTTTTAATGATGCCCTGCTCCCCGAGGTCCGCCAGCGAATCCATTATGAACTGCAGCAACGCACCTTCCTGCCATTCCTCACACGCGAGTTCGGCTGGATGACCTCGCGCCACAACTGGAATGCAGTGTGCAATGGCAACATCATCCGGGCTGCACTCCTGGTGATCGAGGATCGCGACCAGCTGGCGCAGATCATCACACGCGCCCAAAACAGCCTGGAATATTTTCTCGAAGGATTCGACCGGGATGGTGGGACCGCTGAGGGAATCGGGTACTGGAACTATGGCTTTTCCCACTTTGTCCAGGCGGGCTGGTTTTTGAACAGCTGCTCCCGGACAGCTGGCCAGCTGGATCTGTTTGCCCCCCAACTGGTGAAAGATATTGCCTGCTTCCCCATGCGCGCCGAGCTCTCCCCAGGCATGTACCCCAGCTTTTCCGATGGAGGTGAAAAAGTCGAGTTTTCTTTTGGATGGATATCCGCGGTTGCCGAAGCCTGTGGCCTGGAGGATCTCAAAGCCTTTATTCAGGCCCGAAAAGGACCGAAAGGAAGTGTGGCCTCACTGGATGGCTTTCTCCAGGAAGCCCTGCTGCTCAAAGATGCTGAAACGGCTCAGCCCTTCCTGGCGGAGAAATCCAATTTCTTCAGTGGCATCGAGTGGTTCATCTCGAGAGCGGATCCCGCTGAAACCGATGGGCTGGTGATTGCTGCACAGGGTGGCAACAACGGCGAAAACCACAATCATAACGATGTCGGCAATATGATACTGCATTACAAGGGGGAATCCATTCTGGCCGATCTGGGCGCTCCCGTTTATGACCGTGGATTTTTCAGTTCAAGAAGGTATTCTTACCTGGCAGCACGGTCCCTTGGGCACTCGGTTCCGCGGGTGCATGGAATCGAGCAGATCGCCGGTGCGCAGGCCCGCGCCATTGCCGCTGTTACCCGGACCGATGAAGTGGATACATTCCGGGCGGATATCACCTCGGCTTATCCACCTGCAGCCGGCTTGAAGTCTCTGGTGCGCACCATAAAACTGCATCGAAAGCCGGGAGATGGCTGGGTTGAAGTGCGGGATGATTGCTCAGTCTCGATCCCCGATGCCACCTTCGAATCGGCGCTGATCACCTATGGGCAGATTGAGATTGCCAAACCCGGCTGGTGCGGATTCAAGGACAGCACGGTGCGATTGAGATCTCTTACCAGCCCGAAGAAGGGACTGCCGTGTCTGTTCAAGAATTTGATTCGAAAGCCGAAAAACTGCGGACCGCCGAGGCCAAACCGATTGTCCGAAGGCTGGCATTGACTCGCAAGGCGGAGAATGAAGCTGCACACCTCACCCTTCGTATCGTGCCGGTGAGTCTTTCAAGCCACTGATTTCGAAAGGATTTCTGAAATGAAATTTACGCTCCGTTCATTTAATAGAATCCTGGCAGTCGGCATCCTTGCAGCCTCCTGCTTCGTGTGCCAGGCAGAACCTCCTTTGACTGCCAAAGTGATCTGTGAAGAGACTGTGACTGTCTGGCTGCCGCCTGAAAATGGCGCCGGACCTCTCTGGTGCTATGGCTCACCTCTTCTGTTCCGCGATGGAGAAGATGTTTATGCCAGTGTTTCTGAAACCGGTGCCGATGTTCCCCCATTATCTAATACCCGTTGGGCACTCTATCGGAGGACACGGGATGGCTGGAAAGCAGTCCAGTCAGATGCCTCTTATAGACAGCGTGAACCCAGCCCGCTGGGTGGATTTCCCGGCTCTGGGCTGCTGTTGACCACCAACCCTTCCAATCAGCCCCCGGGAACGAAATATGGCACCTGCGATCCTGAACTCCTCGTGTTTACGCTTCCGGTGGATTCAGCCAGGCCCAAAGTCGAAAGGCCCGCATGGCCCGGTACCCCATACTTTACCGACCATTCCTATCGTGGCTTTGCAGTCGATTCGGCAAGGAAAGAAGCCCTGTGGCTCAATATCGATGCCCATACAAGTGTCCAGAACTGGTCCTTCCGGAATGCAGAAGGGCAGTGGAGCCGCAATGGAGGGATCGCCTTCCCTGTTCGTTCCTGTTATCAGCAGGTGGCGCTTCAGAATGGCAGCGCGCATGTCCTGGCCATCGGGGATATTGTTGAACCGATCGATGAGTGGAGGACATTCAAACACGATTTGACTGGAAGGGATTGGGATTATGTCTTCCGCAGGCTGTTCTACACCTGCACCCCGGATATTGCCAGGCAGGATTTCATCCCGCCAGTCGAGATCGATTCGGTCGATTCAACCGCTGGCCATATCGCCAACCTGGATCTCTGGATCGGAAGGGATGGAACTGCCCATATCCTGTATCTACGGAATACTGTCCAGACCCAGGAACTTCGGGATCGTTTTTTCCCCGGCCTGCCGATCCTGCGGACCCTGGAATACACCGCGCTCAAGGATGGGAAAATCACACGGCGTGAGACTCTTCTCGCTGGAGGAGAGATCCCATCCGGAACCGATGTCCTCTATGGGCGCTTTCATTCAACTCCGGATGGAAGGCTCTGGGCGGTATATTCCGCTCAGGTCATTGGAACCACAGGGACCCGCTTTTATCTCATGCCGGTCTCACCCGACCTGCAACGCAGCAACAAGGTTGTTTTCGATTTGAAAGAACCTCTGGGGACCTTCTTCACTGCCACAGAGAGAGGCGGCTCTCCGCCTTCCTGGACACTCGATCTCTTCGGAAACCATCCGAAACCTCAGACCCTGGGATATGCCCAGGTTCAACTGGCGCCCAGATAACCCACAGGGACCTGAATCTTGCTTGAAGGAAATTTATGACCACACGCATCAGAAAAGCTTACCTGACCGATATGGATGGAGTGCTGATCCGGGGGAGGGAAGTTATTCCCGGCGCCGCTGAGTTTCTGGATCGGCTCCGCCAGGCAGAGCTCGAATACCTGGTGTTGACCAACAATCCCGTGTATACCCCGCGCGACCTGGCACACCGCCTGAAGATCATCGGGATGGAAGTCCCGCCCGAGCGGATTTTCACTTCCGCCATGGCCACCGCCAGGTTCCTGGCCTCCCAGAAATCCCATGGAACCGCTTTTGTCATAGGTGAAAGCGGTCTGACCGAACCGATTCATTCCATCGGGTATGTCATCACCGACCACGATCCCGATTATGTGGTCCTTGGGGAGACAAACACCTACAACCTCGAGCAGATCACCAAAGCCATCCGGCTGGTATCGGCTGGAGCGCATTTTATCGCCACCAATCCAGATCCCTCCGGCCCGACTGAAAGCGGCCTGGTTCCGGCTTGCGGGGCGATGGCGGCGCTGATCGAAAAAGCCAGCGGCGCGCATCCATTCTTTGTCGGAAAACCGAACCCTTTGATGATGCGCATGGCTCTCAACCACCTCGGAGTTCATTCGGAGAATGCAGTGATGGTGGGGGATCGCATGGATACCGATATCATCGCGGGGGTCGAGAGCGGCCTGGAGACCATCCTGGTTCTGAGCGGCATCAGCAGCCGTGAAGATGTCGCCCGTTTCCCCTACCAGCCGACCCGGATTGTCGATTCAGTGGCAGACATCGAGATGGAGTAAGGCCTGAGGGGTTTCACTGGAACGCGGCAGGTCCGCAGGTAATGCTGGCAGCCCTGATCTGGCCCCCAATCGAAAAATCCCCATGGTTTCTCCGGGCTGATCCTTGAACATTTTGCAGGGTTCGGCTACTCTATCGATACAGTGATCAGCTCTGATTTACCCCGCTGATCGGCTCACTAGCCTGAGGAGATTCCATGTCATCACTTCTTGCCGGATTGGCTCAAAAGTCCATCACTCCACCAATCGGCGCCTCTGTCGCGGGATATTTTGAGCCTCATGCCGCCGTTGAAATCATCAATGACCTGTTTGCTGAAATTCTCATCTTACGCTCCGAAACCGGCGGTCAGGCGGCCCTGATCGACTGCGATGTCATCGGCCTGAGTGAGGAGACTGTCCGGAAAATCCGCCGACAGATCAGCACCAAGACCTCCTTTCAACCGCATGAGATCCTCATCTCGGCGACTCATACCCACACTGGCCCTTACACCCTCGACATCTTCGAAGGTGAGGCCGATCAGGATTACCTTAACTTCCTGGAACAGGAAGTCCTGCTCGGATTCGAGGAAGCGCTCAATAATTTGCAGCCCGCCTCGCTGCGCATCACACGAACAAAAGTGGAAAAGATCAGCTGCAATCGCCGTGTGGTGTTTGCCGATGGCACTGTCCACACACACATCACTGAAAAAGACCTCGATAAAATTGTCGGACGCGAAGGGCCGGTCGATCAGGAACTGATCCTGCTTGAAGTGGCAGTCAGGGATTCTTCACCGAAAATATTCCTGATGAATTTCCCCCTCCATCCCACCAATGTGCGCGGGGATCGGATCTGTGCTGATTTTCCTGGATACCTTGCCGAAGCCCTGGAAAAACAGCTTCATGAGAAAGTCATCTCGCTCTTTGCCAATGGCCCCTGTGGAAACATCGATTCAAAAACACCCGAACTCGAGACAGTAGCGTATGGTCCTGAACGCGCCCGGGTGATTGCCGAACAGATCGCTGGCGCAGCCCTGCAGGCCCTCCCGCACTGCCTGCCACTCCCATCTGCTCCGATCTCTGCCGCCAGCGAACTGGTTGAAATCCCTTTGAGGCATCTTTCTGAAGAGGAAATCGGCTGGGCGCAAGCGGTTGTGTCTCGAGGCGAGCCTGAGGATCTTTTCCTCACACGAGGAACATGCCGTCCAAGCCTGGATAAAGAACGTGTCTATGCCAAAGAAATCCTCCACCTCGCAAGGATGAAAAAAGCCTCTCCCACAGCCACTCTCGAGGTCCAGGGAATCCGTATCGGAGATCTGGTTATCATCGGTGTCCCGGTGGAGCTGTTCTGCGAGTTTGGCTTGAGGATCAAAGAGGAAGGGCGCAGGCTTTTCCGGGAAGTGATGGTGGTTGAACTGGCCAATGGATTTTTCGGTTATGTTCCAACACCGCAATCCTTCAAGGCGGGAGGGTATGAAACACGCACCGCACGCTCCAGCCAGCTGGCGCCTGAAGCAGGCGGCAGGTTGTGTGAAGCCGCAGAACGCCTGTTCAGGCGGCTGTCCGGAGATCGAGGATAGTCCAAACCGGCGGTTTCTTTTTAACCAAAGCCACCACCCATGCGAAATCGGGTGTGCCCATAAAATCTGCGAGAAGGCAGCCTCTCCAAGCCTCCTGCTGATGATGATCTTTCCAGATGGCTTCGATGCTCATACATTTATGCGGATGAATTTCAGGCCTTTTCCTCTCAGTATCATCTGGATGGAGTTGCCAGGCTGTGCAGGCTTGGAAGAAAATAGGCTGATGATCAGGATGGTCTGGCATCGAGGAGGTTTGCTTTGAGCGACGGAGCGCGGGTTCCAAAGTATATCCACATCAAACAGATTATCGCCGAACGGATACGGGAGAATGGATTAATACCCGGCCAGCAGGTCCCCTCGATTTCCGAGCTGATGGAACGCTTCAATGTCAGCAAGGTCACAGCGGTTCGTGCCCTCGCGGAGCTTGAAGCGGATGGCATGGTGCAGCGCAGGCATGGCAGCGGGACATTCGTCTCCGACCTGAAAAAGAAAGCCTCCCAGGTCCGTGTTCGTCCCAGTGTTTTCATCATTGTCCCGGATATGGCCAACCCCTTTTACAGCGAGGTGGTCGGCAATATCGAAAAGCACATCCGTGATGAAGGCATCGCAGTCGAACTGGCCGGCACCAACTACCAGACGGAGGTTGAGCACCGCCTCCTGTCGACGATTGTCTCAGAAGGGCATGTGGCCGGAATTGTGTGGATTTCGGTTCAGGGGACACACCCTTCAGTGGAAATTCCTCCCGATATGCCTCTGGTCCTGGTCGACCACTGTCCGCCGGAGCTGGAAGGCAGATGTGTTTCGATCACCTGCGATAACTTCACAGGAGGGCACTTCGCCGCGGCCCACCTGGCCTCACTGGGGCATGAGCGTGTCGGATACATCAATTTGCCTTATGGTTCCCTTCAGCGCCTCGAAGGATTCCGGCGTGGCTTTGATGAATCCGGAGTGCGCCTCCAGGAGGACTGGATCCTGACCATCGATTCCGCCTGGCAGGTCGAAACAGAGGTGGCCGGTTTTGTCCAGCGCTGGAATTTGACCGCATTGGCTTTTGTCAATGACATGATTGCCATGCGGGCCATGAAATGCCTGCGCTCGCATGGTTACAACATCCCGGCGGACATCTCTCTGGTGGGGTATGATAATGTCGAGGCATCGAGGTTTCTGGAAATCCCTCTGACCACAGTGGAACAGTATGAAGACCAGATCGGCCGGAAGACGGTCGAATGCCTCATCGAAGGGATCCGCTCAAAGAATCACCGGCTCAGGCCTCGTGAGATTCTGATTGTTCCGAACCTGGTGGTGCGTTCTTCGACAGCCGCCTGCAAAGCCCCCTTGATGAGGGAGAATTCGCTTATCCCTCCACCATACTGAGGACTACTTTGTGAGCCGGCTCGCTGGAAGTGTCCAGCAGCTGGAAGGCGCGTTCTGCCTCTTCCAATGGCAGGATATGGCTGACCAGGGATTTGAGGTCATACCGCCCGGCCGCTGCACAGGCCAGCAGGTCTTCCCACACCCCCGGACTGGAATGGCTGCCGATAACTGTCACCTCTTTCTCGGAGATCTCATCGGCATCGATCTCTGAAAGCTGCCCGCCACTCAATCCCACAATTGAAATAACCCCCAGTGGAGCCACCAGTTTCAAGGCCAGTCCGACTGTGGCCGCGGTTCCTGCGCTGGCCACCACCACCCGGTCCAGCCCAGCTCCCCGGGTGGCTTCATGAACCGCATTGATCGGATCCACCCTGGAAGGGTTGACCCCGCGTGTCGCTCCGAGCTTCTCAGCCAGCTTGAGGCGTGGCTCGGCCAGGTCAAAGACAAAGGATTTCGCCGCACCCAGGACATGGAAGGTTTCCAGAGATCCTAATCCGATGGTTCCCGCACCGATGACACCCACCGATTTCCCGAAAATACTTCCACATTTCAGAGCCGCACTGGCGCCGACCGCTACCGGTTCGATCAAAGCCCCCTCGAGCAGCTCCAGGCTGTCGGGGAGCTTCAGAACCCCCTTGGCTGGAACAGTCAGGTAATCCGCCATGGCCCCATTGGAGGTTTTCATGCGGTTCCGGCACAGGCTGTAATTGCCGGCTTTGCACCATTCGCAGACTCCGCAGCCGATGGTGCATTCCGGCAGGATTCGATCCCCGATCTTGAAGTGATTGACCCCTTCGCCCAGTGCTTCCACCACACCGGAGGCTTCATGCCCGGGGAATTTCGGAAATGAATCCCGCCCCCAGACATACTGGCCACGGTAGTTCATCAGGTCGGTCCCGCAGATTCCACAATAGTGAACACGCATCAGGATCTCTCCCGGACCGGGCTGAGGACAGGCCACCTGCTGTATTTCGAGCTTCCCGGGTGCGGTCTGCACCAGCATTCTCATCTGTTTCAAAGTGCTTCTCCCTCAATCTGATGTTATTTGCCAGGCTTCTAACGAAAATCCCGGAGACAGCCTGTATTCCTTATTCCCATCAATCCTCAGGCATAACCGAATTCTTTCTCGGTTTCGGCCAGGGCTTCTTCGAAGATATCCAGAGCCTTCATAGCCACAGGCTCGGTCATGCAGAGTGGAGGAGCCATCCGGAGATTGGCTTTGGGGGTGATGGTCAGGACTCCCTTGTTGAGCATCTTGAGAAACATACTCTTCCCCTCGGCATCGGCAACCTCTTTGGTTTCACGGTTCTTGACCAGCTCCACTGTGATCAGGTATCCCTTCCCACGGACATCCCCGATCAGTGGATGGCTGGATTTCATGCCTTCGAGCTTCCGAAGCAGCTTTTCTCCGACTACAGCGGCATTTTCAATATATCCCTCGGTTTCAAGGACCTCGATATTGGCCATGGCAGCAGCGCAAGCCATCGGATTTCCGCCGAAACTGCTGGATCCCCCGCTGGAGTTGGCAAATGGCTTGCTCTTGATGATCTCTTCGGTGGAAATTAATGCGCCTACCGGATAACCACAACCCATGCCTTTGCCCATCAGCATGATATCCGGTTCCACCCCAAAATGTTCGATCGCCCACCATTTGCCGGTTCGGCCGAAACCGGTCAGGATTTCATCGATGATCAGCAGGCACCCGAGCTTCTGAGTCAATGCCTTGAGTTTCTTGAAGAAGTCGAGCGGTGGGATCACTGTTCCCCCCGCGCCCTGAATCGGTTCTGCGATAATGGCAGCGGGCTTGCCGACAGACAGGGTATCGATCGCTTTTTCGATGAAACTGATATATCGATCGGTGCACAGCGGCCCGGTGCATTTCGAGCAGGCACCTTTTTCTGCAAGAGCTCCATGCCCCGCCTGAGAACACACCTCCCCGCCCACCAGCGGGCGATAGGGATTCGGGTAAGGGAGGCGATGAAATCCTGGCGCGAGGGGGCCAAATCCCTTGCTGAATCCGGTTCCATCCAGTCCCAGGGATCCGAGAGTTTTTCCATGAAATCCATTCCAGAATGAATAGACCTCGGTTCCGCCTGTGTAGGACTTGGCAAGGCGGATGGCTGCCT
This sequence comes from Candidatus Hinthialibacteria bacterium OLB16, assembly GCA_001567115.1. Lineage (GTDB taxonomy): Bacteria > Hinthialibacterota > Hinthialibacteria > OLB16 > OLB16 > OLB16. Next base: position 14,636 of record LMZT01000086.1, read on the forward strand.
CGACTGTCTCGGTTCCGCCGGAATACAGCTGGGTGCGTTTCAGGTTGCCCGGGGTGATTTCAGCCAGCTTTTTACACAGTTCCCAACGATTCGGAACCGCATGGTCATGCACATTCATCAGCCGCGAGGTCTGCTGGTTGATTGCTTCGACCACCTTGGGATGGCAGTGGCCTGGATTGGTCATTACCACCCCCGAACTGAAGTCGATGTAGATATTCCCATCCACATCTCTCAGGTACGACATATACCCTTCATCGAGCACCAGGCGGCTGGTGCTGGTGGATCCGGAAAGGCCCGGTGAAATATAGGCGCACTCTTTTTCCCAGATTTCGAGTGACTTTGGTCCGGGAGATTCTGTCAGCATGATCGGAGCATCTCCCTCACGCACATCTCGAAGATCGATCATATCCTGTACTGGTTGTGTCATTGTATAGGCTCCTTTTTAGGATTTTTTGTTTTCAGATTTCAGGTGGCCTCTGCCTGCTGCCAGGTTTCTCCATCGGCGGCGGCATCCGCCGATGCAGTCTCCCAGGGGGCTTCCCCATACAAACGCCGGCTGTAGTCTTCATAGCGGGCATAAATTCTGTTGTATTCCGCATGATTGTCCGCTGAAAAAGGGCTGATATCCCCGGTGTTCACCATGGCCGCAGCCCCTTGGGCCGGGTTATCGAAAATTCCCGCTCCGACACCCGCCAGAATCGCCGCTCCCAAGGCTCCTACCTCAACTTCTTTCATGTGAATCTGGGGGCGTCCGACCACATCCCCAATGATCGAACGCCACAACTGGCTGGCAGCCCCTCCACCAACAATCCGGACTGTCCGGACCTGAATTCCAAGGCTCTCGATAGTCTCCAGATTGGCCCGGATTTCCATGGCAATCCCTTCGAGGATCCCGCGGATGATGTGAGAGGCAGTGTGGGTCAGCGACAGCCCGAGAATCGCTCCACGGCGGTCATGGTCCCACCAGCGCCCCGCCTCCCGCAAAATGAGGGAACACCAGCAGGCCATCCGCTCCAATCGGGCAGCTTCCAGCCAGGGCATCCATTTCGACATAGGGATCCCCTGTTTTTCCCTTGAAAAAATGATCCCGCCACCAGCGCAGCAGCACCCCGCTGGTCAGAATCGGGGCCTGCAGAGTCCAGGCCTGAGGAATGACATGGCAGGAGGTTGTCACCCTTCGCGCCGGATCCACAATCGGGTCGAAGACTGTCATTACCAGCATGGTCGCAGTGCCCAGAGACACCATCAATGAATCCGATGTCACTGTCCCTGCACCCAACCCCGCACAGATCTGGTCAAAACCCCCCAGCATCACCGGAGTTCCTTCGCAAAGCCCGGTTAGCCGGGCGCTCTCTGGGGATATCCTGCCTGCGATCTGTCCGGATCCGGCTATATCTGGCAGCTGGGAAAGACTTATGCCTGCCGATGCGACAATATCCTCGGACCACTGCTGGCGCCGGACATCCAGCATCCGTGTTCGGCTCGCTGACGAATAATCGGTCGCAATCACCCCGGTCAGCCTATAAATCAGGTAGTCACCTACGAGCAGGAACTTCGAAGCTTTCTGGATGGTTTGTTCTTCGTGAATCGATAACCAGTGGAGCATCGGACCGGTCCAGGCCGGGCTGTATCTCAAACCGGTTGTTCCGAAAAGGGTTTCATCTTCCCATTCCGGCTCGCGGGGAATTTCAGCGGCACGTTTATCCAGCCAGGAGATCGCCGGCCGGAAAATCTTGCCATCGCTGCCCAGGGCGACCAGTGTGCTGCCCTGGGATGAAATGCTCACCCCGGCGACTCGGCCCGGCTCGATCTCACCCTTCTCCAGAACCTCCCGCAGGGTTGATGAAAGTGCCCTCCACC
>LMZT01000087.1 GCA_001567115.1 Candidatus Hinthialibacteria bacterium OLB16
CATCTTTTCAAAGAAACATGCCTTCTGTGACTCCGGCGAACAGAAAGACTCCTGAAACCCTCCGGGCACATTGGCTGCTCACGGTGCTCTTCCTGGCATTGTGCGCGGGGTGCTCACGGGACCGTGAAGCCCCATCCCCGCAGCTGCAGTATTTTGTGGCCGCCTGGCAGGGCGGGACCATGACCCTCGGGGAGTGGCTGCATAATTTCCGCGAACTGCAGAACCCGGACCAGATCGACTCCCAGAACATGCATGATTCCATCCTCCAGCTCTGCCATGAGTGGGTCGCCGAAAAGATCCTGGCTGAAAGGGCGCGTGAAAACGGGATGCACCGGGATCCCGCCATGGTCGAACAACTCGCTGATTTCCGTGAGGAAAGGATGGTGAACCTGTTTCTCCGTGAGAACATCGATGAGCAGATCACCATCAAACGCAGCAGCCTGAAAGATTTCTACGACCAGAACCAGGACCGCTTCAGGACTCCTGCGACCTATTCTTATTACAGAATCTTCTTCTCCAACGATAAAAACGGGATCGAGGATGCCAAAAAGAGGGCGGAAGAGTGCTGGCGGATGATCGAAAAAGGCGCCAACTTCCATGACATGCTGGCTGAGTATTCGGATACGCGTGAAGATAAGAAATATCTTGAATATGGCCCCTTCAAAGCCGGTGAAATGCCCTCGGAGATCGAACAGGTCATTCTGAAAACACCCCTGCGGCGCCATTCGGATGTAGTCGCGACCCCGGGCGGATATATGATCCTGTATCCGGAAAAGAAAACCGATGCGATCCAGCAGCCATTTTCGAATGTCGAACCAACAATCTACCAGGAGCTGTTTCAGAAAGAGCAGAAAGAAAAAACCGACCTGCTGTTCAAAAAACTCTCCGAAAAATACCAGGTGGTTACCCACAAGGAATTGTTCGATGCGGCTGAGGTCAAACCGGAATCGATTCTGCTGGAGATCAAGCCTGCTGGAGCCACCTATTCCTGGGGTGATTTCAGCCAGTTCGCCGATGCGCAGAAAGCAGTCAGCCGTGCAGAGAAGGAGTCTGCGCTGGAGGTGTATGGCCGCCAGAAACTTCTCCTGCACCATGTCCGCCAGATCAAGTTTGCCGATACAGATTACTTCCGCAAGCGTTTCAGGCCGGTCGAGACCCGAATCCTGTCCGACTTTTACATGCAGCAGATGGTGGATGCGAAGATTGACCTGAGCGAGGAAGAAATCCTCGCATATTATGAAGAACACCCGGATGAATTCCGTCGCCCGGCGAGGGTCGAAGCCTGGCATCTGGCCAAGAAGATCCGGACCCCGGTGAATGCCTCTGAAAAGGACCGTGCCACTGAAGAACAGAAGGTTCTGGGGCAGCTGCTGGAAATCCGCCACAGGATCGCCGAACAGGGGGAAAGCTTCTTGACCTGGGCGAACCGTTTCACGGATTACGAAGACGGGGGCTATCTGGGCTGGCAGTCGATGCTGGCTTTGCCTCCGGAATGGATCAGTGTTGTGGCCACCCTCGAAGAGGGGGAGATCAGCATGCCGATCCGTGTGAAAGACACCTTCGAGCTGGTCCTGCGGGGCGGGCTGGAAGAACCCGGGGTCATGAAGTTCGAGGTGGCCCGTGACAAGGTTGTGGAGCGGGCACGGGAGAAAAAAATCGCCAAAACACGGCGGGAATACCTCGAGGCTCTGCTGGGGGATGTCGCTGTCTCTTATGATGTCAAGCCAGCCATGGATGTGACAGTGCGGCTTCTGGACCGTTTGAAGCGGCCACCGCAGTACTGGCTCGATCCATACCAGTAAAGGCAGAACCGGGAAGATCATGTATCATCAAGCCGGCCCCGCGCAACGTCAGGCCTGGCTGGCAGTTCTGGCCATTCTGGCCTGCGTCTATGTGTACGAACAGATCAAGATCCCCCTCGAAAATTACAGCAATCCAGAACGCCGTCTGTACCATGCCAATGATCTCAAGCATCTCTATCTGGGGAGCCGTCTTCTGCTGAGGGGAGAAAGCCCCTATCCGGCGCACCAGCTTCATGCCGAAGCCTTCAAGGTGCGCCACCCCGAGATGGTCCGCCTGAATCCTTATGTCTATCCTCCCTTCACCGGTTATCTGTTCGGGTGGCTGACACTCTTCAGCTATGACCAGGTGAAGATGATCTGGTTCTGGGGGAGCCAGGTGCTTCTGTTTCTTTCCCTGATGCTGTGCTGGTCGAAACCGGTGGGGTGTCCCCTGCTGCCCTGGCTGGCGGTTTCACTCGGCACAGTCGCTTATTTCTTTCCGCATTTCCGGTCGATCACCGCCGGTCAGCTGAACCATTTCCTGCTGTTTCTGATCAGCCTCATTTTTTTTCTGTGGCGGCATGGCTGCCGTAAAACCTCCGGTGCGGTGATCGGCCTGGCGACACTGGTGAAAGTGCAGCCGGGGTTTCTGCTGGTCTGGCTGTGCTGGAAGCGGGAGTGGGGGGCTTTTCTGTCGGCAATCCTGGCCATTCTGCTTCTGATCTTCGGCCCCGCGGTGAGGTATGGGCTGTATCCGTATTTTGATTACCTCGGCGTGTTGAAAGACATGGGTTATGGGTCTTCGACCTGGAGTGACCAGGGGGCCGCATTTTATGTCGATCCCGGAAACATTGGCTTCCCTGCCCTGCTGTACCGCCTTTTCACCACCAATCCACGGACTTCTCCCTGGCTGGACCTGGGTGGACTGGCTTATTTTGGATCCATGGTGTGGGCGCTTGCGGTTCTGGCCCTGTGTCTGATGTGCTGCCGCATCCGTCGCAGGGATGAGG
>LMZT01000088.1 GCA_001567115.1 Candidatus Hinthialibacteria bacterium OLB16
CGGAAATTGGGGCCAAGCTCACCAGGGGGAGCCTCATCCATTTCCGGATTGCGGGGAAGAAATCGATCAATCGTGCAGCTGGAGCGAGGCGTGAAGCATGGATGAGAGAAATCTCCCACCTGAGGAACAGAAAAATCGAATCCTCAACAGTAAAACCCCTTATGAAGCTCTCTTTCTGCCGACCACCGCGACTCCGGGTGAAGCCAAAGCCAGATACTTCAAACTGGTCAAACGTTTTTTCACCTGAACGGGAAGAAGAAACCTTCCGGAAAGTACGCCGCGCTTATGAGGAATTACGGAACCCGGCGCGCAAGGCAGCTGTGGATGTCATGCTGTTTTCCGGGCCTCGTTCGAAAGTTGGATTCCAGGGCATTGCTTCTGCTGCCCAGTCACAGGTCAAACTGAATCGCGAAATTGAGCACCTCACCCCGCTGATCTCTGAATCTCCTCAATCCCGCGCCGACCTGATCCTGGCATTGAAACACAGGTTTTTATTGCTTGCACGCCACAAAATGTGGAACGAAGCCCTGAAGGATCTCGACCAGATCGAAGAACTCGATGGCCCCTCCGAGAACCTGCGCATCAACCGAATCAACATCATTTCACATCAGGCTCTGGAACTTGCCCAGAAAGGCCTGTATGCCGATGCGGCTCACCGTTGGAGAAGAGCTTTGCGCTACGATGCGGATAATCCGAATCTCCTCCATAACCTGGCGATCTGCGCATCACTTCTGATCAACAAAGAGGAAGAAAACAAATACTGGGTAGACACCCTGCGTGTCTGGCACCAGCAACTCGGTGACCATGAGGACAACGAGTATCTGAAACATCTCATTGTCGAAACTCATAAGCGTTTCGGAGGGCGTTTCCTCAACCAGACCGGCGATGAAAGCCTGGGAAACCAGATGCCGAAGCCTGGTGTGCACCCGGCCTCTCCCGGCAGCCCCCATGCTGCGGGAGAGATCGGCCAGGGCCAGACTCCCGAGGAACCGGAACCTGGAGGCCCACCCGGCAGCCTGTGTCTCTGGGACAGAATGCCTTCAAACAACGCAACTGGCAGGGGGCCATTTCCAGTTTCGAACTGCATCTGGCTGATCATCCGCAGGATGGCCCGGTCATGGATAAACTGGCCTGGGCCTATCTCCGTGCCGACCAGGCAATAAAAGCTTTCTCCCTCTGGCAGAAGATGATCCAGGAGGGGCCGGACTCCACCCTGGCCAGGAAAAGCTTCGTTCAGGCGAAACTCGAGACCGCACGCAGCCTGAGAAGCCGTAAAATGATCAATCCCGCGCTGGTCCAGCTCAAAGATGCACTCAAACTCGTCAATGACGCTGCGGTCATCTACCAGGAACTCGGCGATATCTACAGCGAGAAGCAGGAATGGGTGAATGCTTCTTTCTATTATGAAAAATCGATCGAATTCAATCCGACCGATAAGAATGTCCGCGCGCTTTTCCGGGCAGCCAAAACACGCGCCCGCTCATTCAAAGGCTAGTGAAATGACTGAATCCACCCGGCCCGAACTTTCACTGCCCGATTCCGCATTCTCACTGGATGATCTTGAACAGACACCTGTCAAACTGCCCTTCCTCAAGGAAAGATGCCAATGGACCGAGGATTTATGGGAAAAAATCCGCGATGAACTTTCCCAGCCGGTTAGACAATCAAAACATTCCTCACAGGCGCCCGGCCGGCATGAAAACAAACCCACCCGCCAGCTCCTGCTTGAAATGATCTCGATTCTGGATGGGATGGAAAGGCTGGTTGGCCTGGCTGAAAAAGAAGTCCTCCAGCAGAATCCGGTCCTCCAGAACTGGCTCACCAGCATCCGTGGGCTGCAACGGCGGATGTCGAAGTCGCTGGCCAAACTGGATGTCAATCCGGTCGCAAGCCTTGGGAGAAGGTTTGATGTGCACCTCCATGAAGCCATTGAAGTGCGCAAAGACCCTGCTTTCCCCCCTGCGACCGTAATCGAAGTCAAAGAAAAACCGTATCGCTGGGGAGATAAAGTCCTGCGGGTCGGAAAGGTCATTGTGACACCCAAAGGGCCTGGCAGTTAATCCAGGCTTGAGACTGAAGCGGGCCTCCGCAACCTTCCTGGTTGTTTTCAATGGAAGGTTGATGGAATCTCCACTTCGATTTCAAGAATGTGTGTGGCATAATGCCACACTCTGGGGAAGAAGATGTCTTCCCCTGCTCTGGTAGAGGAGATCGACCCCGATCCGCAACGGATCCAGAGATCCGCCCCAGGATGGAGTCGGCGATTATAAATATATTTTATAAGTAAGACCGTTTTTATTTAATCCACGATCGCCGAATCCTGACCCGGAGTTTTTCTGACTGTCCGGATCGATTGAGATGTCCTCAGATGGAAAATGGGAAAAAGCTCTGACTTTTCCCGCAAGACTGGATTCCGCTTGGAGGATGAAATGGCAGGTCGTATTGTTGGAATTGACTTGGGTACAACTAACTCATGCATGGCGATCATGGATTCGGGAAAATCGGTCATCATCCCGAACAGCCTGGGGGACCGTGTCACCCCTTCTGTGGTTTGCGTTGATGAAGAGAAGGAAATCCTGGTTGGAAAAACTGCCAAACGCGCAGCGGCTCTGAACCCGGATCGAACTGTTTTCTCGATCAAGCGCCACATGGGAACGAATTACCGTGTGACTATTGACGGCAAACCATATACGCCCCAGGAAATCAGCGCGATGATCCTTCAGCGCCTCAAATGGGACCTGGAGGAATACCTTGGCGATGAAGTCGACCAGGCAGTCATCACCGTTCCCGCCTACTTTACCGATGCGCAAAGGCAGGCCACACGCGATGCCGGTGAAATCGCCGGACTGACAGTCCGCCGGATCATTGATGAGCCCACCGCCGCCGCCATTGCTTATGGAGTTGATAAAGAGGAAGACCAGATCCTCATGGTTTATGACCTTGGGGGCGGAACATTCGATGTGTCCATCATCGAGGTGATCGGGGGGGTCTTTCAGGTTCTGGCCATCAAAGGCAACAACATGCTGGGGGGCGATGATTTCGATCAGCGGATTGTGGAATGGCTGGTAGAGGATTTCAAACAGAAGCATGGAATCGATCTGCTCCAGGATCGAGGCACCTATTACAAGCTGAGGAATGCCGCTGAACAGGCAAAGATCGAACTTTCCAATCAGCAGAAATCGAACATCCTCCTCGAAGCCATTGCAATGACCGATTCAGGGCCTCTCACCCTGGATGTCGACCTGACCCGGGCCAAACTTGAAAGTTTGATCGGGGACCTTGTGGAGAGCACCGAGAAACCATCCCTTCAGGCCATCGAAGATGCCGGTTTGACCCCCTCGGATATCACCACAGTGATCCTGGTTGGAGGTTCGACCCGCATTCCACTGGTCCAGCAGAGCATTCAGAAAGTGGTCAGCAAAGAACCGCGCCGCGATGTGAATCCCGATGAGGTTGTTGCCATGGGGGCCGCTTATCAGTCCAGCCTGCTGGCTTCCCTCGATGACGAACTCGAGAGTTCGGCTGCCGACCGGGTTCCTTCCGATACCCCGGTCATTGTTCACCTGACCCCCTTTTCACTCGGTGTCGGGCTGGTGAATGACCAGTATGGCATTCTTATCGAGCGCAATTCGACCTATCCGACCGAGGCAAAGGATTACTTCACGACAACCCGCGATTTCCAGAATGCGATTTCATTCCCGATCTATGAAGGTGAAGAACAGGTTGCTTCAACCAACACCTTCCTCGATATGCTGCGTATCGATGGCTTGCCTGCAGCCCCACGAGGCATCCCGCGCATCGAAGTGACTTTTCGCCTGAATCATGACCGGATCCTCGAGGCGACTGCCAAAGATTTGACCTCAGGCATCGAGGTGACTGTGACTGTGGTGGCAACAGACAATCGCCTGAATGATCAGGAAAAGGGGCGCATGGCGCGTGAAGCACGCCAGCGTGTCACCCGCCTGCTCGAGCAGCGAGTCAAGGAAACCCTCTTCAATCAGGCGGAAAGCCTGATCTTCCGTGCCGAGAAGATGATCGGCGATAATGAGGATCCCACTGCCATGGAGACCCGCAATATCGTTGACAGCCTTCAGAAAGCGCTCGATAACAGTGACACATCCCAGATCAATTCTCTCATGGCGAAATTGACCGAGCAGATCGCAAAACTCGAAGCGGTCGAGTTCTGAGGTTGATCAGGAATCCTGGAGGCTGAGGATCATGAAGTCCCTGCTGCGAATCCTGCTGCGAAACCTTTCACTGGCCTTAGCTCTAATTCTGGTGGTGGGCCTGTCAGCCTGTGGCAAACAGGAATCAGGCCCCACTCCACAGGCCGCCACCTCTGGAGAAGGCGCACATAAAAAACCCAGGTTCGCTTTTGTGACGAATAATGTTTCGGCTTTCTGGACCATCGCGAAAAAAGGAACCGACAAGGCTGCGAAGGAACTGGAAGTCGAGGTTGAATTCCGCCCGCCTGCCACAGGTGCCATTGCAGAGCAGCAGAGCATCATCGAGGACCTCCTCAACACCGGCATCGATGGCATTACTGTCAGCCCGATCGATCCAGCCAACCAGACTGGATTCCTCGACAAAGTGGCAGAAAAAGTTCCTCTTCTCTGCCATGACAGTGATGCCCCCCGGAGCAAGCGCATCGCGTATGTCGGAACCAATAATTATCAGGCCGGGCGTGAAGCAGGCAAGCTGCTGAAAGAAGCCCTTCCGCAGGGTGGCAAGATCATGCTGTTTGTCGGAACCCTGGATGCACAGAATGCCCAGGATCGGAAAAAGGGAATCGAAGATGAAATTCAGGGAACCGCCATCCAGGTTATCGATACCCGCACCGATCAGGTGGATACAGTCAAAGCCAGATCGAATGCGGAGGATGCCATGCTGACCTATCCAGACCTGGCCTGCCTGGTCGGATTGTGGTCCTACAATGGCCCTCAGCTGGCAGCCGCGGTCAAAGGGGCTGGAAAAACCGGCTCAATCAGTATTGTCTGTTTTGATGAGGATGCCGAAACACTCCAGGGTGTGGTCGATGGTGTGATCTATGCCACAGTCGTGCAGCGCCCATTCGAAATGGGATACCAATCGATCAAGCTGCTTGCCGAAATCGCCAAGGGCAATAAAGCGGCCATCCCGGAATCTGGAACAATCGATACCGGAGTTGTCCAGGTCAGAAAAGACAATGTCCAGGAATTCTGGGAAGACCTGAAGAAGTTGACCCGGTAATCTTCAGGAAGGAATGATCGTTTCCACACCAGCAGCATGGCCAAACTGATCGGAATATCGGTCATTCTCTGCATCCTGCTGGCCTTGCTCGCCCTCACTCAGCCATCGTTTCGGACCAGCCAGAACATGGCCAACCTGTCCCGCCAGATCGCATTTCTCGGAATTTATTCAATGGGAGCCGGGATCGTCATTCTGACTGGGGGAATCGATCTGTCGGTAGGGTCGATGATGGGGCTTGTCGGCGTCCTGCTGGCAATGACCCTGAAAGAGATGGGATGGCCAGTTGTGGCGGGTGTGCTGGGCTGCCTGGCTGTGTCCCTGTTGCTGGGCTGGCTGCATGGACTCCTGATTACCCGTGTGCGCCTCCAGCCTTTCATCGTGACCCTGTGCGGCCTGCTGTTCTATCGCGGAATCACACGCTACATCACCTCCGACATTACCAAAGGTTTCGGAAATGAGTTCGAAACCTTCAAGGAGCTGGCCAATGGAAGCCTGTCAGGACTGCCCATTCCAGTCCTGATTCTTTCAGTCCTGGCGGTGCTTGTGGGATGCCTGGTTCATCTCTCGGTCTATGGAAGGCACCTGTATGCTGTCGGAGGAAACGAAGATGCCGCGCGTTATGCGGGTGTGCCGGTCCATCAGGTCAAAACAATCGCCTATGTCCTCGCTGCCGGGCTGACAGGGATCGCTGGGATCCTTGTGGCGCTCTATACCAATGCGGTTCAGCCGGCCAGCCATGGGCAGTTTTATGAGCTCTATGCCATCGCCGCAGCGGTTGTGGGAGGCTGCAGCTTGCGGGGAGGGGAGGGAACAGTCATTGGGGTTTTGCTGGGCGCTTCACTGCTGCAGCTGCTGCGAAATGCTGTCAATCTGGTCGGGATTCCGACTTACCTGGAATATGCTGTTATTGGCGGGGTCATCCTGGTTGGGGCTGCCATGGATGAGCTGGTCAGGCTGAAGTGGAAAAAAAGCTGATAAGAAACAGGCGGTTTGTAAAGCACTCAGTTGCAAATCCTTTATTCAAGCTCGAAAGAATTCTCCCATGAAGAAACTCCATTTGCTGATCCTCACACTTCTGTTCTCTCCGGTTGTTTGTGCGGGACAGCCAGTTGTTCCAAAAGAGACAATCCATCTCTTCGATGGAAAATCGCTGGATTCATTCTATACCTGGCTGGTGGATTTCCACAAAGAAGATCCGCACCGGGTTTTCTCTGTTGTCGATCAGATCGATGGTGCACCCGCCATCCGTATCAGCGGAGAATATCTCGGCGGGCTGACGACTCGCGAAGAATATGCCGATTATCGCCTTGTCGTTGAATTCCGCTGGGGAGAGGTCACCTGGGGAAAGAGGAAGAATGCGGCACGGGACAGTGGCATCCTGCTGCATGGAAATGGCCCGGATGGCTGCTACATGGATAAAAACTTCAATGGCCCCTGGATGCGCTCGATCGAATTTCAGATCATCGAGGGAGGAGTGGGGGATATGCTGGTCCTGGGCGGGTATGAGAAAGATGGTTCAGTCATCCCGACAAGCCTCGCAAGTTCTGTCCGGCAGGACCGGGATGGCGAGGATGTCTGGGACCCCAATGGGAACCAGAAGGTATTTCGGGATGGACGCATCAACTGGTTTGGCCGAGCTGTTGACTGGAGTGATACGCTGGGGTTCCGTGGCGCACAGGACCTGGACAGTTCCCATGGCCAATGGACTCGCCTCGAGGCAATCTGCCGGGGCGACTCCATGACATTTCTGGTGAATGGAACTCCAGTCAATCAGGCCAGGGGGCTGAGCCTCTCGACAGGAAAAATCCTGCTGCAATCGGAGGGAGCCGAGATTTATTTTCGGCGCATCGACCTCGATCCACTCCCCTGAAATCCTATAGATTTCATGCCGCCGCCACCCGAACCGGTTTTCCAGCAATCCTGGAGGGTGGATAAATTAATCCGACTTATTCTTCTTCAGGAAGGGCCTGCATGGTCCAGACAGTGTAGTTTGTCAGGTCTTTTTTCTCTTTTTCAAAAAGGCAGCCCAGCCCGTAGGCTGAGAAAAAGAGAATCAGATTGCCGACCACCCCGGTGTAGTAAGTATGGACCGGACGGCTCAGCCAGGAAGCTGCACTTTCAGAAACCCCCCAGGTCTCGATGAACCATTCTCTGGTGATCCATTTCAATTCGATGGCGGCAATATAAGCGGAAAAAAGAATGGTCAGCAGAATCGCTATTGCGACAGTCCGTGAATTTCCGCGCGTGGTCAGAAAGCCGAGAACATAAAGCCCGAGGAGGCCTCCTGCAAACAGCCCTGCAAGCTTCGCCCCTGTGTCCTGCAAAGTCAGCTTGCTCATGTTGAGGAACAGGGTTGCGCCGAACATCATGACCAGCACACTGAGTGTTGAAATGACTCTGGCGACAAGAACATAGTGTTTTTCATCGCGCGAGCGGGCGATGTGGCGGCGGTAGATATCGGTTACCCCGACAGCCGAAATCGAACTGACACTGGATGCGGAGGCGCTCATGGCAGCAGAGAGGATCCCGGCGATCACAAGCCCCAGCAGGCCGGATGGAATCGCAGTCACACAAAATAGGGAAGGATGGATTCAGCCTTGGCGCCGGCCGCTCCGCTCAAAATCGCATTGGCATATTCATCCGGATGGAGTTTGAAATAGACATAGATGGATGTCCCGAGAAACATGAAAAACGCCCAGGTGGGAACACTGCAGAAACAGCAGATCCAGATCGAGCGTGTCGCCTCTTTTGGATTTTTGGCGCTGACATATTTCTGAATCACATTCTGGTTGCTGCTGTATTCTGTGAGCCAGCCGGTAATGCCGCAAAGGAACATCATCAGGATGGCCTTCTCCTGAAAGGATACCCAGGGTGCGGGTTCCAGTTTGCCGCTCACTGGATTCAGATCGCCCATCATGAACTTCCCATCCGCCAGGGCGGTTGAAATGACAGTTGAAATCCCCCCGTCGATTCCAGCAAGAACCGTTTTCAGGCAGAGAAAGGCGCCGAACCAGAGCACAAAAGCCTGCACAAACTGGGTCCACACAATCGCTTTGATCCCGCCCAGAACTGTGTAGGTTCCAATCACCAGCCCTCCAACGACAATACAGGCATAGGGCGATGCGCCAGTCATCTGCTGAAAGACCAGCGAAACAAGATAGAGGATGGTGCTGATGCGCATGATCTGGCCGAAAAGGAACGAACAGGCGGCATACATGCGAACCCCCGGCCCAAAGCGCCCTTCAAGATATTCAAATGCTGAAGTGCAACGGCTTCTGCGGAAGAATGGGAGAAAGACTTTCGATGCAATATAAATTCCAAGCGGAAGCATGAAGGCGGGCAGTAAGCGCAGATAGGCTGTCTTGTAGGCATCGGCGGGATAGGCAACGACTGTTATCGAACTGATCGAGGTAGCGAACATCGCCAGCCCAAGCAGCCATGCCGGGAAAGAACGGTTACCGACAAAATAGGTTTCAGTGGATTTGTTTCTTCTCGCAAACAAGGGGCCGATCGATGCCAGAACAAGAAAGTAAACAGCCAGGATAACCCAGTCCAAAGTGCTGAAATGTGATTCCATGAGCTCCCTCCCAACTGTTGTTTAGTCTGAATGACCCGGGGGAAAAAAACAAACCAAAGAAACCAGAATGCCCCTTTTCCGCCAGAAGAAGGGAGAGGCATTTCTGTAATGGAAGGGTAGTTTAGGAGAAGATGAACAGCTCTGCCAACCCTTTGTGAGAAGTTTGTTTGATATCTTTTCAACCCGGATGCCACCGGCTGAGTTGAAAGAAGCCGTGGAAAATCATATTGTTCAGGAAACAGGAGGAGGGCAGGATGAGTGCAAAAACATTTTTGATGCTTGTGGGTGACTTTGTTGAGGATTATGAGGTGATGGTTCCTTTTCAAGCCCTCAAAATGCTCGGCCATGAGGTTCATGTGGTGTGCCCTGGAAAAGAGAAGGGCGAAAAAGTGAAAACCGCAGTGCATGATTTTGAGGGGGATCAGACCTACACCGAGAAACCCGGGCATCTATTTGCTCTGAATGCCTCATTCTCAAAAATTAAACCGGACAAATATGATGTGCTCCTGCTTCCAGGCGGGCGCGGACCGGAGTATCTGCGGCTCAATCCGAAGGTCATCACCCTGGTCAGGCATTTTCACGAAAAGGGCAAAATCATCGGCGCAGTCTGCCATGGGATCCAGATCCTCGCTGCGGCCGGAATCCTGAAAGGGAAGAAGTGCACCTCTTATCCTGCGGTTGGCCCTGAGGTGGAATTGGCCGGTGGATGCTGGGTCGAAGTTG
>LMZT01000089.1 GCA_001567115.1 Candidatus Hinthialibacteria bacterium OLB16
GATGGGCGGCATGGGAGGAATGGGTGGAGGAATGATGGGTGGCATGGGTGGATTCGGTGGAATGGGAGGCATGATGGGCGGCTTTGGGGGGCATCCCTGGAGACACTGGAGCAGGCTTCAACCCGGTCGAAGATCTCTATTATAAGATGGGACGCGGCTACACTGTGTTGAATATTATGGCGCCAGCTACCTGATCAGTGATCAGGTGATTACCGATGACCAGGGACGGATCAAGGCCAAAGACACCTCACAGAAAGCCTTTGCCTGGTGCCGGGATTTTCCAGGCCTCTCCGATGTGATTGCAGAAATCCTTTCACCTGAGCAGCATGGTTCGACTGTCATTGAATGGACCTTCGACCTCAATGCCCTGCAGAACATCATCAGCGTTCCACGCAGTGATACCAAACCGGAAGGCGGCCTGGCACCGCCGGAGGTGCTCTATGACGAAAGCGAGATCCCCCTTCTAGTCAACCTCGACAATCCTGAAATCCCGAGGCGGTACACACTGGCGGACTATTTTGGCTGGGAGCTCGGTCCCGAAGAGGGATTCCGTGAAGGAGAACTGCCGAATCACCTGGCGGCATTCGATTCACCGCACCTGCAGGTGGGAGCGAATGTGCCCTCCAGTTCTGGACGTTAGCCAACGGCGTGCCCTTCTTTGAAAATCGACTTTTGTTTCTTGGGACCGGAACCTCGACAGGGGTTCCGGTTCTGGGCTGCAACTGCCGGGTCTGCCGGTCTGAAGATCCCCATGACAAACGTTCCCGTGTCTCCGTTCTGCTGAAAACCCGTTGCCTCCCGGACCCGGCGGAAAAGAACGCTTCCCCCACCAATTGGAACTATGTACTCATCGATACATCGATCGATCTGCGTGCCCAGTTTTTCCGTGCGGGCACTCCGCTGGTCAATCAGGTGGTCTATACCCATGCTCATGTCGACCACTTTTTCGGGCTGGATGAGCTCCGCGTGATCCAGTATTACCTCCAGGGTCCCATTCATATTTACTGCTCCGAAGAAGTGCACCATCGCCTGGAGGTGGTCTATGCCCATATATTTGATCCGTATGTGCAGAAGGGCGGCGGAATCCTTTCGGTGGAGGTTCATCCCGCAGAAGGGCGTTTCCGTGCGGGGGCGATGGAATTGCTGACACTGCCGGTTTTCCATGGAGGCCAGCCGGTTCAGGGATACCGTTGGGGTGGGCTGGCCTATATCACGGATTGCAGCCATATTCCGGACAGCACTCTGGAGCTGCTTGAAGGGGTGGAAGTTCTGGTCCTGGATGCACTGCGCCATAAATCCCATGAGACCCATTTCAATCTGGACCAGGCTCTGGCCGTGGTGGAGTGCCTGAAACCCAGGCAGACCTGGTTCATTCACATGACCCATGACCTCCAGCACGCGGAAACCAATGCAGGCTTGCCGGAGGGTGTGGAGCTTTCGTATGACGGGCTTGAAATTGAGCTCTCAAGCTTCGATCCATCGAAATGGGTCCTCTGAAGTCGGGCGCAGCCACTGGCCTGCCTTTCTCGAGGCAGCTTGAGTCTCCAAAATTTCCCTTTTCAAAAACAGGCAGAATATCGAGAAAAGGGGGCGGGGTGATGGCCCCGCCCCAGAGTATTGACTGTTAAACAGGGAGTTTCCAGGGCGCGCGATATGGCTTTGTAACCATTCGGTTTGCTGCCGGGTTGCCCCACACCCTTTCCAGTTTTGGATTCCATTCGACCACATCTTTGGATAACAGAGCCATGTTTCCGAGGTGAGCAATGCTGCTGACATAATGCCCGGTTTCCACATCCTCGACAGGTTTCTGGCGTGAGCGCATGCAGTCGAGGAAATTCCGGACATGAGCGGGGCGGCTGTCATTGTTATCCTCGTGTTTTTCAGGTTCGAGGCCGGAATCTTTGCCTGGCAGCACCTCCCAGCCATTGCTCCAGAGAGTGAGGGAACCGTTCTGGCCATGGAAACAGACTCCATGTTCTCTTCCGTCCAGCTGAGCACGCGCTTCTGCTTCATGCTCCCAGATCAGCGTAAAATCAGGGAACTGATAAAGGGTATGCTGGGTGTCAGGGGTCTCGGAGAGATCATCCCAGACATATTTTCCACCCGCGGAAGTCACCCTCAACGGTGCGGGCGGGTCCATCGCCCACAAGGCGATATTGAGGAGATGCACCCCCCAGTCCGTCATCAGGCCCCCGGCGTAATCCCAGAACCATCTGAAGTTAAAGTGGAACCTCCCGGGATTGAAAGTCCGTTTCGGCGCCGGTCCGAGCCACATATCGTAGTCAACTCCCTCAGGAACAGGGGCATCGGCAGGGTTGCCGATGTTTTTGATCCACTCCAGATATGCCCAGCAACGGACCAGGCGGATTTTTCCGAGCTTGCCGGATTGAATGTATTCAACAGCTGCCGCCATGTGCGGGGCGCTCCGCCACTGAGTGCCCATCTGCACAACCCGCTTATGTGCCAGAGCGGCTTTGACCATGGCGCGCCCTTCACCGATGCTGGTCGCCAATGGCTTCTCGCAGTAAACATCTTTTCCAACCTCGCAGGCAGCGATTGTGGGAAGCGCATGCCAGTGATCCGGTGTGGCCACCAGGACTGCATCGACATCTTTCCGGTCAATGATATGCCGCCAGTCCTTGACTTCATCCGGGCGTTTGCCACGGGCGTCTTCAACCATCTTGGCAGCTTCCGCCATCCGGGAGGAATCGACATCGCACACGGCAACACAATCGACATCATCGAACTTGAGGAAAGTCATAATATCACCCTTCCCCATTCCTCCAGTCCCTATAGCTCCCAGTCGAATCCGATCGTTGGCACCAACAACAGACCGGTAAACTGCCGAGTTCATCGACGCAGCCGTCGCCTTGCGCGCCATGCTCAAAGCAGCCAGAGAACCCATGCTGGCTTTGATAAACCCTCTACGTGAAAGATCATTCATGAAAGAAAACCTCCATCAGATGATGTTGAACTTGTAAAATGGTACTCCCACTTTTTCGCAAAGGAAGACCATAAAACTAAATTTGAGACCGATTCCTGCCGATCTTTTTCCAGAATCTATGGATGGCCAGAGAATATGAGGATGGGTTGTGAAAAATTCGGGAAATTATTCACAAGGACTCTTGTCAGTTCAGAGAGTGATGTGCTATCTTCTTTCCAGTCTGCAATGATCTAATGGCATCTGCGTCGCATCCTAATTATGTAGAGAGGTGACTCATGTATAAGTCGGTCCGCTTACTAGTGCTGATGTGTGTCTTATTGGGAAGCGCACAGTCTCAATCCCCACGGGTATTGAACAATTTTGAGGGTGGAACAGAAGACTGGTTCCAGAACTTCGGAACGATCGCAGCGATCAGTTCTGCGAGCGGGGAGTTGCACTGGACAAGTCCCGGGGGGACGACAGGGGCGATTTCCGACAGTTTTAACAATACAGGGGCATTTTATGCACCGACAGCGGGAGGCGTGGATCTGACGGGAATGACCGCACTGGAGTTTGATGTGTGGTATACCGGAGCGGATGCCGCCATCGGTGTGCAGTTTTTTGTGCAGGCCAGTCCGGGGTCGACGTATGTGGCGCTCGGCCCGGATGTGACACTGATCGCGGGGGATTCATCGGCCACGATCCGTGTTCCGTTGACCGGATTGACGGCGGCGCAGAAGGCGTATGTGCGGACCTGGGGTATGAACATCCGCACTCATGCGGGCGAAGCCAGCTTTTTCCTCAAGGAAGTGCGTTCGTCCTTTGAATGTTTTCCGCTGACATCCCGAGTGATGGCGACCTTTGCCCCGGGCAGCCCGGACAGCGGGTTAAACAGCGCGATAGTCAATTTTGATAATGCAGCAGTCCAGGGGAATGATGGGGGCCAGAATGCGAGCGGTCTTTCGGTCAACCCAGGTGCTGGAGTGGATGGAGCGCTGGAGTGGGTGGACCTGGGCGGCAGTGCGGGCGGAGCGATCACAATATTCAATGGATTTTCACAGGGATTTAACGGCCGCCCGTCCGACTTGAGCAACTACGACAATGTGGAATGGGTGTGCAAGGCGACCGGATCGGATGCGACCGTGACAGCCCAGCTGTTTCTGCAGACAGGGAATTTTTCCTATCAGGTGGCGGGCAATCTGGTGCTGCCGGTGGATGGGCAGTTCCACACCCTGAAGGGAGTGCTGGCGGGGATTCCGAACATCGATGTGGTGCAGACGATCGGGATCAACCTGGGTGGACATGCCAGTGACCTGACGGTTCAGGTGGATCAGGTCGCGATGACCTCCGACCTGGCGGCGCCGATACTGCCGCTGCCGGATTTTGGGAAAGATTTCGGATATAAGGTCGAGCTTCAGGGAGCCAACATGGTGATTATCGCCGACCCGACCGGTGGAGCGCCACTGGCGGCAGCCCCGGCGGCGGATCTCTCGGGAGTGACCTTTGTGGGCCGGGCCAACCGCAGCGAGAAAGTGACGTTCAGTTACTGCAATGGCCAGATGCCGTTTACCTTCAACTTCATGGGAGGGGCGGGAGGTCATGACTCGCTGGCGATCGACGGGAATGGCGGGGACAGTGGAACCTACATCCCGGGGCCGACGACCGGTTCGGGCCAGATCCTGGCGGGTGGCGGAGCGATTAACTTCTCGGACCTTGAGCCGGTTTATGTGAGCAACTTTGCGACCTGGTATCTGACCACAAGCGGCCAGGATGACGAGGTCGAGGTCAAGAATGCGGGGGCGTGGAACTCAGCCAGCGGGAAGAGTGACGGGACTGATTTCGAGACGCTGTTTTTTGACAATATCGGGCATCTGGTAGTGGATGCCGGAGTGGTGGATGGAGCGAGCGGAGAGGACAGCCTGTCGGTGGAATCGGCGGGGATGCCGGCGCTCGGACTGAATCAGGTGACCCTGTTTGCGGGGGATGGAGCCGATGTATTCTCGGTCCAGGCGGCTCCGGACCTGTTCATCAATATCGATGGAGGCAATCCGGTCTCCGCACCAGGCGATTCGCTCACAGTATCGGGGGGATCATTCCCGCTGCATGACAATGGAAGCAGTGTCAGGGTGGGCGGAGTGAATGCGGTGTCGTACACAGGGATCGAAGAGGTGTCCCTCGAGGGAGTGGTGGCGGAAGTTGCGGAGTGTGTGACAGCCCTGGGCAATCTGGCCTACCAGCCGTCGGCCACGGATGAGCTCAATGGCAATGTGGCGACCGTGGTGGCAGGGGGATGGCATCCGGCCAATACCAACCCGGCGGACCATGAGGCGGCATTTACGGATGGATTGACACTGGGAGGGCTGACAGGGCTTCTGAATGACTTCCCGGGAGAGAACACCCCGGCGCTGATAGCGCGCTGGGATCTGGGAGGGCAGGCCAACCTGAACGAGTTGCGTGTGTTCAGCGGGAACAATGGCAGGGATGGCCGAGTATTCCAGCATTACGATGTGTATGTGACCCAGGCGCAGCCGCCAACGAGCGGGTTCACCCTGCTGGCGGAAGAAGTGGCCTGTGCGCCGTTTGGATCGGGGAACCCGGCAGCGCCGAATGACTATGTGGCCTGCCTGACATCCCTGAAGGATTCTCTGGGAGGTCCGCTGGCTTCGGTGGTGACCGGCCTGGAGATTCATTTTTATTCGGTGAGCAACACGGCACGGCAGTTCCGGGATGACTGGGATGCGGGGAACGGAGATGACCGTGATGATGTGGCGGCGGCATTCGAGTCGCCGTTGATTTTCGAAGTGGATGCGTTCTATGACCCGCTGTGCTCGACAGTGAGCGGATTGTGGGATTTCGACAATGGCAACCTGATGGCGGACACGGGCAACGACCTGGTGTACCGTGGGAATGCGGGAGCGCAGACCCAGTTTGGAACGACCACATCGTTTGGAATCCCGGACATCAATGGAGTTCCGGCGAATGTGATGAGATTTGGAGCGTATCCGCCTGCTGACGGGATCGAGATGTACCCGGCGATAGCAGCCAATGGCGGAGGAATGTCGGTGAACCAGTACTCGCTGGTGCTGGACCTCCTGTACCCGGCCAGTTCGACAGGATTCCGTGCGATCTACCAGACTTCGAGCACCAACAGCAACGATGGCGATTTCTTTGTGAACGGGGCCAACGGGATCGGAATCAGCAGTGTCTATCACGGCAACCTGACTCCGGATGCCTGGCACCGTGTGGCGGTGACAGTGGATCTGACGCTCCCGAGCCAGCGGATGAAGAAATACATCGATGGAGTGCTGGTGGGAACGAATGACCTGAGCGCGGGAGTGGATGGGAGATGGTCGCTGAATGACATCATCAGCGGGCAGGCGACCCTGCTGTTCTCGGATGAGGATGGCGAGGTGCAGCCGGGTTATGTGAACAGCATCGCGATCCTGGGCTGCGTGCTCGATCCGGACCAGGTGGCGGCATTGGGAGGCCCGAGTGCGGATGGAATCTTCCCGGGGATCGAACCGCCGCCGACCGCGACCCCGACAGAGACGGCCTCTCCGACCGTGACGCGCACCAATACGCTGCCGGGGCCGTCGCCGACGCCGACGCCGACCATGGGGACAGCGATCAAGGGTGCGACACTGACAATTTCATGCAACTGCAACATCGGACAGTTTGGCGGTCCGGAGCCGGTGAGAATCCGCATCGTGGGCGGAGTGCTGCCGGGCTTCGAGGCGCCGCTGGTGTCCTGTGAGATACCTGAGACCCTGGTGGATCTGCTGATCGATACATCGGCATTCGTGAATCCGCCGACCGACTGTGTTGCGGTGAGAACCAGCATCGCCAACCAGCTGCTGGCGGCGATCAATGCGCAGGCGCCGGGAGTGATCAATGCGTCGATCGTGCCGGGGGATCCGGGTGTGCTGTTCATGGAGAGCAGCCAGCCGTTCTATATCGGCTTGTGCTCGACAGAGATGTTCCTGGACTGTGATGACCAGGTGTGCCATCCACTCAGCCTGCGTCCGAAGTACAACCTGGCGGATGGAGTGCCGAACAACGAGTCGGAGGACATTCTGACCTGCGGCCTCGGGTTCGAGGTGGAGAACATCCTGGATGTGACTCCGACCCCGCAGCCGACAGCGACGAACACACGCACCCCGACCAACAGCCGGACACCGACTGAGACTGTGGTGCCGCCGACTGAAACACCGACCCATTCGCCGACCGATACACTGGTCCCGACAGCGACCTATACGAATACTGAGTTGCCGGCGACGGAGACTCCGACCAACACCCCGACCAATACCGAGCTGCCGACCGTGAGTCCGACGCCGACAGAACAAGGTCCGTTCGTGTGCAGCCAGGCGTCGAACATCACGCTGGTGTGCGCGGGAGAGACATCGCAGACCGGGCAGCCGTTCACGCTCAAACTGATCGAAGGCCCGCCACCGGTGGTTGCCGGCTGTGGCCCGATCGATTGTGTCGGCAATGTGCTGGCAACAGTGACCTTTGACCCGTCATCGGTGGCGGATGAATCGCCATTCGATGAGACACCGTTCTCGTGCGCGGAAGCGCTGCTGTCGCTGGTGGATGAAGCGATCACAGCGATCAACAGCCAGTCCGGCGGATCGTTAATCGCCGCGCTGGGCTCGCAGTCAGGCGGAATCTTTGTGCAGAGCGAGACACCGTTCTACTGCTGCCTGTGCACGGATGAGGCAGGATTGCCGTGCAATGGCCCCTCGGGCTGGCCGATCGGCCTGTGCGGCCTGGCGAACCTGGGAGATGGCATAAATGGCAACGAAACCCCGTTCAGCGAGACAGACTTCAGCCCGGTGACAAGTGGGCTGGGGATCATCTGCCTGCCGGGTGAATGTCCGGTAACCCGACCCCGACCGCCACACTCGACCCTGGAGCCGACAGCAACAGAGACCCCGGTGCCGCCGACCGCCACAGAAACCAGCACAGTGGTG
>LMZT01000090.1 GCA_001567115.1 Candidatus Hinthialibacteria bacterium OLB16
TCCCATCCGCTCTCTCTGCTCGAATTCCCACGAAAGTGGGAATCCAGAAAGTGTGGCGGCGGATCACGAATCAAAGCTTTCGCGAGGATGACGAATATAGGGAGAGAGGAAGAAGAATCAAGGGAGCGGGAAAGACGTAACGCCCCTGTCGCCGGGTTCCGCTGCGGAATTGGTTTGGGTACCATCGCAGAGCCAACGGGACACAATCAAACCGGCTCCCGGCATGAAAACTCTTTCGGAGGAACCACCATGAAATTTGGAATGAACCTTTTGCTCTGGACTGGTGACGCAACTGGAGAGACATATTTGCCGCTTTTCGAAAAATTGAAAAAGATGGGATTTGATGGTGTCGAAATTCCTCTTTTCAATATGAAACCGGAGCTGTATGCCGCATTGGGCAGGCACCTCGATAACATGGGGCTGCAACGCACCGGAGCGACAGTCCGTGGCCCCGAGGATGATCCCATGAGTCCCGATCCGAAGGTCCGGGCGCTGGGAGTCGCTCACAATAAAATTGCGCTCGACTGCTGCCAGGCTGGGGGAATGACTGTTCTGGCCGGGCCATACCACTCGGCGATCGGACTGTTCAGCGGAAAGGGGCCGGAAAAATCGGAATGGGATCGTGCGGTTGGCAGCGCCAGGGAGCTGGCAGGCCATGCAGCCGCCTGCGGGGTCACTCTGGCGTATGAGTTTCTCAACCGCTTCGAGTGTTACCTGCTCAATTGCGCCGGAGATGCGGTTCGATTCGTCCAGGAAGTTGGCCACCCCAGCTGCCGCACCATGTGGGATACCTTTCATGCCCATATCGAGGAAAAAAACACCGCCGATGCCATCCGCACCATGGCGCCGGTCATGGCTCATGTCCATATCTCCGAAAATGACCGCAGCACCCCGGGGTGCGGGCAGGTCAACTGGAAAACAACATTCGACACAATCCTGGCAACCGGGTATGATGGATGGATGACAGTCGAAGCTTTCGGCCAGTCACTGCCGGAACTGGTTGCGGCCACAAAGATCTGGCGCCGCATGTACGAGAATGAAGAAAAGCTGGCTGCCGATGCACTCGCATTCATGAAAACCGAAGTTGAACGGAGAACCTGAAAGGACACGGATGGAACTCGCCAAGTGCCTGCGCTGCGAAAAGCTGTTCAACAAGGTCAAACTGGCTGTGTGCCAGCCTTGTGAGATTGAGGAAGACAAGGAAATTTTCCTGGTAAGGGCATACATGCGGGACCATCCTGGGCTAACACTCGAACAGGTCTCCAATGAATTGAATATCTATCTTGAGGATATCGAGCGCTGGATCATCGAGAAAAGGCTGACAGTCGAAATCAAACAGGGGGCCGCATTGAAGTGCCTGCTCTGTGGCGCATCGATCATCACCGGCAGGGTGTGTGTTCCTTGCAGTGAAAGGCTCGGATTGCCACCGGCTGCACCCCCGGACAAAAAACCGCCGGCACGTGAGCCTCATCTGCCTCCACGGGATCGCGATCCGGGTGATTTCGGAGCCGCACAGAAGTATCGTCGAAGCCATTCATAACCGGCTCCGGCGAGCGGAGAAGGGAAGAGATTCTGTCGGCCCTGCCCTCTCCTGCCGCCTCATCCCCTAGACATTCGGCCCAACTTTCATATAGTGTCTGGCTTCGTAGGGCGGGATAGCTCAGCTGGTAGAGCAGAGGACTGAAAATCCTTGTGTCCCCGGTTCGATTCCGGGTCCCGCCACCATCTTTACTGCTGTTATCGATCTGCTGTTTTTCCTTGGAGGCTGAAAAAGAAATTTTTGTTTATGGTTTGATAAAGTAAAATATGCAAGCACCCTACTGAATTACGTACTCAAAATTTTTTAGTTGATATACTTGACTTAATCGTAATTTGCTGTAATATTGATTTCAGATTTAAGCTGTCATCGTGAGGGGGATGGCCTCGATCACCTAAGGAGAGTTGTCTACTTTGATGGACTCCCCTGCCTCGCCGAAAGAAAAAGTCCATGTGCTCACTGTCCACCTGGAGGACTACTTCCAGGTCGGCACACTCCGCAGCGTTATTCCACCCAAAAATTGGTACCGTTTTGA
Organism: Candidatus Hinthialibacteria bacterium OLB16; assembly: GCA_001567115.1. Classification (GTDB taxonomy): domain Bacteria; phylum Hinthialibacterota; class Hinthialibacteria; order OLB16; family OLB16; genus OLB16. The sequence continues at coordinate 2,073 of LMZT01000090.1, forward strand.
AACTCGGGTCGAAAAGAACACGGTCAAAACACTCGAACTTCTTGAAGAACACAACCTTAAAGCCACCTTTTTCTGCCTGGGCTGGATCGCGGACCAGCTTCCGGGACTGGTCCGTGCCGTATCTGAAAAAGGCCACGAGGTCGCCAGCAAGGGATATCTTCACCGCAGCCTGCGTGAGATGCAGCCGGGTGAATTCCGCTCGGATCTGATCCAGTCGCGTGAAGCGATCGAACGCGCCACTGGAAAAAAGGTGCATGGGTTCCGGGCGGCACGGGGCTGGATGCACGAACAGGATTTCTGGGCGCTGGATATCCTGGCCGAAGAAGGGTTTTCCTATGACTCGAGCTTCTGCCCCCTGGGGCGGGAATTCTCCGGAGATCGTTCCCAGAGATTTGCGCACCGCCATAAAATATCCAGCCATGATATCTGGGAGTTCCCGCTTTCCACTGTCAGCCTGCTCGGGTTCAGCCTGCCGATCGCCGGTGGCAATTATCTGAGGCAGATTCCGGATTTCCTGATGCGCAGAGCGGTGGCCCATTGGAATGCCACCTGCGATTCTCCCTTTGTCATGTATTTCCATGTCTGGGAGCTTGACCCTCAGCAACCCCGGATCAATGCGGCTCCGCTTTTCCAGCGCATCCGCCAGTATCGCAATCTCGGAAAGATGTCACGGGTGATCCCCGATTATCTCAGCCGGTATTCATTCAAAAGCATCGCGGAGTTTCTCGATCTGCCCGATCAGCCAGCGGCCCCCCATGTTGTTGAACTGAATGGGAACCTGGGTTCGAGGTTGTTCTCCCTTCCTTCCTCCCATGGGCGGCACGCTCAAGCGCGGAAGCCCCTCAAAGAGCCGATCCCCATTACCATCGTGGTCCCCTGTTACAACGAAGAACTGTCACTGCCTTACCTGGCCAATACCTTGAAGAGTGTCGAGGAACGGCTCTCTCCGGATTATGTGATTTCGTATGCCTTTGTGGATGACAACAGCAAAGATGCCACCTGGGAAACCCTGCAGAAAATTTTTGGAAATTTTCCGCGCTGTGACACCATCCGCCATCCACGCAACCTCGGAGTGGCTGCCGCCATCATGACCGGCATCCGCAATGCAAAGACCGAGCTCATCTGCTCGATCGATTGCGACTGCACCTATGATCCCCACCAGCTCGAATCCCTGCTCCCATTGATGGAGGAAGGAGTCGACCTGGTCACTGCATCCCCTTACCACCCGCTCGGAAAAGTCCTGAATGTTCCCGGCTGGCGGCTGGGATTGTCAAAGACCCTGTCAGCCATCTATGGCCTGATCGTGCGCCAGAAACTGGCCACCTACACCAGCTGTTTCCGTGTGTACCGCCGCAGCACAGTCGCCGAAATCCAGCTGCAGGAAAGCGGCTTTCTGGGGGTGGCCGAGATGGTCATTCTTCTCGATCTGCTGGGAAGGCGGATTGTCGAGTGCCCGGCGGTGCTCGAGGTCCGCCTGCTCGGCCAGTCCAAGATGAAGGTGCTGCGCACCATTCTTGGCCATCTCCGTCTGATAGCACGCCTCATCTGGGAGAAACGCGATCTCCGCAAGAACCGTCTGCGCGATGCCCATTCCGGTTCAATCCCCAAGGTCAGCACCGATGGGAATTCCCCATCTTTACCCACAGCCAATCAAGGGAGGTAGTCATCACGTCAACATCAGCCCCACCCAAAGAGAAAATCATCAAACTCCCCTCGGACCAGGATGCCAGCGGACGCACCCTGGGAGCGGAGGAAATCGAGCTGGTGCGGCAGGCGGTCGAAAGCGGTGTCCTGACCTGCACCAAGGGGAAATTCACCCGTGAATTCGAGCAGAAGTTTGCCGGGCTGCTGGGTGTCAAATATGCTTATGCCTGTTCCTCCGGTTCGGCCGCGGTTCATACTGCGATTGCCGCTGTCGATCCCGAACCAGGCGATGAAATCATCACCACCCCGATTACAGACATGGGCGCGCTCGCACCGATTGTCTACCAGGGCGCCATTCCAGTGTTTGCCGATGTGGATCCTCTGACCTTCAATGTCACCGCCGGGACGATCGCACGCTGCCTGTCTCCGCGGACTCGCGCAATCGTTGTGACTCACCTCTTCGGGAACCCCTGCTGCATGAAGGAAATCATGGAGCTGGCGGACCGCCAGGGGATTCCGGTGATTGAAGACTGCGCCCAGGCTTTCGAATCCACCTGCGGAGGGCAGAAGGCCGGAACGTTCGGCCAGGTGGGATGCTTCAGCCTTCAGCAGGGCAAACACATCACCACAGGCGAAGGCGGAGTGGTTGTCACCAATGACGAGAAAACTGCGCGCCGGATGCGCCTCTTCATCAACAAGGCCTGGCCCTATGGGGAGCCGAATCCGGACCACCTGTTTCTGGCATTGAACTACCGCATGAGCGAACTGGTCGGCGCGGTCGCTGTGGCCCAGCTGGACAAACTCGGAATGAGTGTCGGCAACCGCATCCGTCTCGCCGCACGCATGAGGGACCGGACAGCCGGCATCGAGGGAGTCGAATCCCCCCTGGTTCATGAGGGGATGGTTCACACCTACTGGAAATACTGTGTGCGCGTGGACCCGGCCATCATTCCGGGCGGCCCGACAGCCCTGGCGAATGCACTGAAGGGATGGGAGATACCCTCCGCGCCGAGGTACATCCAGAAACCGGCTTTCCAGTGTGCGGTCTTCCGCGACCAGGTGACCTTCGGGAAAAGCCGGTTCCCATTCACCCTGGCCCGGCCTGAAGCGGTCGATTATTCACCTGAACATTTCCCCGGAACCTTCGATGCGCTCGAAAAGATCCTGGTGCTGCCCTGGAATGAGCGCATGACCGAAGACCATGTGGATTATGTGGCTGACTCAATCTCAGAAGCGGTGAAAAACCTGACTGGAGGAAAGTGATGAATGGAGCACCGATGGCTTTCGGCCTGATCGGAGCAGGCGGCATCGCGCAATCATACCTGCAGGCCATGTCTGTTTCTCAGCTGGGAAAAATCACCGCGGTTGCGGATAACCGCCCTGAAGCCGCCAGAGCCATGGCGGAGGGGCTGCGCTGTCCCGCTTTCACCTCCCATCAGGAGCTGGGAGAAAAGGCCAAGGTCGATGCGGTCATAGTCTGCACACCGCCAGCTTTCCACCCGGATATAGTTCGGCACTTCCTGGAAAAAAAGATTCATGTTCTCTGCGAAAAACCTCTCTGCATCGATGTGGCTGGCGCACGAGGCCTGGTGGAATCGGCCAGGAAGAATGGTGTGATCCTGACCATGGCCTCCAAGTTCCGTTATGTCGATGATGTGATTCGCGCCAAGAGCATTGTCACTTCCGGAATCCTCGGCGAGATCATCCTGTTCGAAAATGCCTTCACCTCGCGGATCGATATGAGCAATCGCTGGAATTCCGACCCGGCCATCAGTGGCGGTGGGGTGCTGATCGACAATGGGACCCACTCGGTGGATATCATGCGGTATTTCCTCGGCCCGATCGCCGAGGTGCAGGCAGTCGAGGGCAAGCGGGTGCAGGGGCTTGGTGTGGAAGACACAGTGCGGATCTTCATTCGAACTGTCGATGGGGTCATGGGCAGCATCGACCTGTCCTGGAGCCTGAACAAGGAGCTGGAGAGTTATATCGACATTTATGGCTCGCGGGGAACCATCCGGGTCGGCTGGAGGGAATCGAAATACCGCCAGTCCACCAGCCAGGACTGGGTCATTTTCGGCAAGGGGTATGACAAGATTCAGGCCTTCAAACGGCAGATCGAAAATTTCATCAAGGCGATTCGTGGTGAAGAAACTCTTCTCATCACCGCCGAAGAGGCGATTGGCTCAGTCGAGGTGGTTGAAACCGCTTATCGTTCACTGGGAACCAACAACTGGATTTCTGTGGCGCCCGTGGCCGGCAAGAAATCGAAGCACTGACCGAACCATTCGTGCCCGTACCAAAATCTGGATTCCGGAAGGATAAACGCCCATGACTGACAGGTTTCCCAATGTCCGGGTTCATCCCACCGCTTTGATCGAAGAAGGGGTTTCGATCGGAGCCGGGACATCGATCTGGGATAATGTCCATGTCCGCGGTCCGGAGACTTCGATCGGCAGGGACTGCATTGTGGGAGAGAAGAGCTGCATCGCTTATGGGGTTTCCATCGCGGACCGGGTGAAAATCAATGCCTTTGTCTACATCTGCAATGCGGTCACCATCGAAGAAGGGGTCATGATCAGCGCCGGGACCATCTTCACCAATGACCGCTTTCCACGCGCCACCACAGCCGATTTGAAATCCCTGCGGAGTTCCGCCCCGGATGAAACCACTCTTCCCACCCGGGTCCGGCGCGGTTCCACCCTGGGAGCCGGGTGTGTGGTTGGATGCGGATTCGAGATCGGCCAGTTTGCCATGGTGGGAATGGGATCCCTGATAACCCGCAGTTCCTGATTTCCACCTGGTGATCGGGCATCCGGCCCGGAGTGTGGGGTGTGTGTGCCGTTGCGGCGAACCTTTCCTGCGTTTCAAGGCGGGCGAAATCCCCGCCGACCAGGCGGATCTCAGTTGCCCGGCCTGTGGCCTGCGTTATGCAGTCCGCCAGGGCTGTGTGCAGGAGCTCACCCCTCCGGAATGAACATCCCAGCTGAAAAGAAGTGGGCTGTCATCGGGGGTGGCATGCTCGGGTTGACCCTGGCGCTGCGTTTGAGGCGGCAGGGAAAAAAGGTGGTTGTGTTCGAAGCCGCCAGAGACATCGGCGGGCTGGCGTCGACCTGGCAGCTCGGCCCCCTCACCTGGGACCGTCACTACCATGTGATTCTTCTGTCCGACCTGTCTTTCCGGGCAGTCCTCGCAGACATCGGCCTCGAAGAAGAAATGGAATGGGTGACCACACGCACCGGTGTGTATGCCGGCGGGAAGGTTTATTCCATTTCCAATGCCCTCGAGTTTCTGAAATTCCCTCCCCTGGGAGTCATCGACAAAGCACGCCTGGCATTCACCATCCTGTATGGTTCACGCATCACCAACTGGAAACAGCTTGAGAAAATTTCGGTCGAGGACTGGCTGGTGCGCTGCTCCGGACGGCGGACTTTCGAGAAATTCTGGCTTCCGCTGCTGCGTTCGAAACTGGGTGAAAACTACCGGAAAACTTCAGCGGCTTTTATCTGGACCACTATCCAACGGCTGTATGCGGCTCGCCGCACCGGCCTGAAAACCGAACTGTTCGGCTATGTGAAAGGGGGCTATGCACGCATCCTCGAACAGTTCCGGAAGAAGCTTCATGAAGAAGGGGTGGAGGTGATTGCCGGGTGCCCTCTTACCCGGGCGGAAAAACACCCCGGAGGAATCAACCTGGTCTTCGCGGACCGGCCCTCTGAAGTTTTTCCTAAAGTAGTTGTCACCGCAGCCGCTCCGCTCGCCGCCAGGCTCTGCACAGATCTCAATGCGGATGAGCTTTCCCGGCTGGAGGGAGTTCTCTACCAGGGCATCCTGTGCGCATCGGTCCTGCTCGACCGCCCCCTGGGGGGATTCTATGTTCTGAACCTGCTGGATGGCGGCCTGCCCTTTACTGGTGTGATCGAGATGAGCACCCTGGTTCAACCTGGCCACCTGGGGGGATATCACCTCGCTTATCTGCCGAAGTATGTTCCGGCTGAAGATCCCGCCTTTTCGCTTTCCGATGAAGAAATCGAGAAGCAGTTCAAGGCCGGGCTTTTTCAGATCTTTCCAGGCCTCGAGGAAAAGAATATCCAGGCCTTCCGTGTGTCCAGGGTCCGTTATGTCTGCCCGCTCTCGACACTGGCTTGCTCCGAGCGGGTTCCCCCTGTAGAGACCTCGGTGCCGGGATTGTATCTGGTCAACTCTGCCCACATCCTCAATGGAACATTGAATGTCAATGAAACAGTCCAGCTGGCCGACAAAGCCGCTGCACAATTCGAGGCGCTATGAAAAACAGACCGATCGCCAGCCTTTCACTCGACCTCGATAATGAGTGGTCCTACCTCAAAGTGCATGGGGAGCCATCCTGGAAGTCGTTTCCCTCCTACCTGGATGTGGTGGTCCCGCGTGTTCTCGAGTTCATGAAAGACCGCAGCCTCGAGCTGACCTTTTTCATCGTGGGCCAGGATGCTGCCTTCGAACGGAATCATTCTGCGCTGGCTTCGATTTCGGCCGCTGGCCATGAGATCGGAAATCACTCGTTCAGCCATGAACCCTGGCTGCACCTGTACCGGGATGAAGAGATCGAAAACGAGCTGTCCCGGACCGAGGAACTGCTGCTCGAAGTCACCGGCCGGAAACCGATCGGTTTTCGCGGGCCGGGGTTCAGTGTTTCGGAGGCGGTTCTGCGCATCCTGAAGAAGCGCGGGTATCTGTATGATGCCAGCACCTTCCCGACCTTCCTGGGGCCGCTTGCCAGGGCCTATTATTTTATGACAGCCCGTTTGACGGAAGAGGAAAAGAAGGAACGGAAGCTTCTCTTCGGGGCTTTCTCGGAAGGTTTTCGCCCGCTCAAACCCTATTTATGGAATCTCCAGGCCGAAGAGCTGCTCGAGATTCCAGTGACCACCATGCCGTTCTTGAAAATACCTGTTCATGCCAGTTACCTGCTGTATCTGGCCTGTTACTCAGAAGCCCTGGCGCGGCTGTACTGGAAGACTGTGCTGAAACTCTGCCGCCTGTCGGGTGCGGGGCTGTCGCTGCTGCTCCACCCGCTCGATTTCCTTGGCGCGGATGACACCGAATCACTGTCTTTTTTTCCCGCCATGCAGGCCAGCAGCTCCGTGAAACTGCGCCGCATGGATTTCATCCTGTCCGAGATGATGACGCATTTCGAAGTCGTGCCGATGAAACACCATGCCCAATGGCTGCTCGAACAGAAAGGATTAAAAAAGGTCGATCCGATTTTCAGAATCCACCGATCGGATTAGGCCCGGTGCCGGGCTGCGGCCTGGGGATTCCCCCGGAGCGATGAGATGCACAACCAGGCAACCACACCATGGATCAAAAAAGGGATGCTGCTGCTCCTGATTGTGGGAACACTGCTGCGCCTGGTCTATACCGCACGCCCCTTCGATCAACGCATCATGACCTCCTGGCGGCAGGCGGACTATGTCCAGATTGCGCGCAATTATGATCGTGAAGGCATGAACATTCTCTACCCGCGCATCGACTGGCGTGGAAACAGCCCGGGGTATGTCGAAGCCGAATTTCCGCTGATCCCCTGGCTGGGCGCTGTGATGTGCCGGATTTTTGGATACCATGAAAACCTGCTAAGGGTGGCCCCCTGTGTCTTTTCGATCCTGACTTTGTTTCTGTTCGGCTGGCTGGCGCGAAAAGAACTTCCTGAAGAAGGCGCTCTTGCTGCCACCGCATTCTTCGCTTTGAACCCGCTCCTTTTTTACCTTTCGACAGCCATTCAACCTGAGTCGCTGATGCTGTTCATGGTGGTTCTGGGATATGCCTGCATACGGCTTTGGGAGGCCCAGCCCGCCTTGCGGCATCTCCTGCCGGCTTCACTGGTGGCAGGAGGGGCGATTCTGGCCAAGACCCCCGCGGCCAGCCTGGGCCTGCTGCTGGGATATGCCGTGCTGAAAAAGCTGGGGTGGCGGACCTTCACCCAGCCCGGCATTTATCTCGCTGCCCTGGCAGGGCTGCTTCCACCACTGGCCTGGTATGCCTGGGCACACTCCTTCTGGCTGGAGTATGGCAACTCCCTGGGGATTTCCAATGAATCGCATTTCATCGGCCTGGATATCCTGTTTCCTCCCACCTTCCTGGCAGGGAACCTGAAGTGGGAAACCCTGTGGGTTTTCACTCCGCCCGGCTGGCTGCTCCTGCTGGCTGCCATCCTGTTTCTTCAGCCACGCTATCATCTCATGCTGGCCTGGTATGGCATGGTCTGGATTTTTTACCTCCTGGCCGCCAGAACCTCAGGAGATGCCTGGTCTTATTACTATCACTGTTCCTCAATCCCGGCCGCCTGTCTGCTGATGGGGGCAGGATGCTCCTCGATCCCGGCTGGCAGATTGAACTGGAAGCGGTGGGTTCCTCTGTTGTGCGCCGGAGTCATCCTTTCTGAAATCGCCCTGATCGGCCGGGTCATCTGGCAGAGAGATTTCGGCCCGCTCGAGAGTGGCCTTGGAGCAAAACGGCAGGCTGCGCTCCAGTTCGCCCCACAGGTCGGACCGGATGAAAAAATCCTGGTTGAGGGCGGTGAGATGTCCGATGAAAAGGGGCATCCGGTGGCGTTTAATGACCCCATGTTTTTTGCCTGGATGGATCGCAAAGGCTTCAATCATGGGATTGAGGAGTTCAGCCAGGAAACCCTCGAAAAATTTCGGCTGCTGGGAGCGAGGTACTGGATCGGCAGAATCGAATTTTTCAGGCAACACAATCCTGATGAGGCCGATAAAGTCAAACAGGCATATCCGCTGGTGGCCGAGGGGCCGGGCGGGTATGGCCTCTACCGCCTGGCCGGCCCCAAGGCGGAGCAGGGGAAAAACCCATGAGTATCCATTTTGGGGATGGCCCTGAAATCCAGGCGGAGCAGAGCAGATACAGATGCCTCCTGTGGACCGCAGCGGCATTTCTCCTGTTTGTCTCCGCCGCCTCCTTCCAGTCCCACAGTATCCTTCGCAGGCTGTGTGAGCCTGAAATCCAATCCACTGAGGCTGAGCGCGGGGTTTGCACCCTCAATGATTTCCGGGATGCCATCTACTTCCCGGTGGCTGCCTTTCTTGATGGAAAAAACCCTTATGATGCGGTCGATTTCATGGCGAGTTACCCGGTGGGGGATGTCTTCCCTCCTTATCTCCCGATGACCCTGATACTGCATCTCCCCTTCGGACTGGCCGATTTCCGCCATGCAGCCACGGGATACCTCCTGCTCACCCTTCTGCTGACAATCCTGCTGGCCTGGCTGTGTCTGAAACTGGCGGACCTGCCGGCCCGCTGGTGCTGGGTCTTTGCTCTGGGCACTCTTTTCCTGTTGTCACGCCCGGGCCAGCGGAATCTCTCTCTGGGAGAATGCACAGTCACTGTCGGAGTCGGAGTGGCCATGGCGCTGCTCTACATCCAGAAGCCGGTTCTGGGCGGGATCGGCCTCGGACTGGCCTGCTATAAACCAACCTATGGGATTCCTCTGGTCCTCCTCTTCCTTGCGCAGGGTTATTTCCTGACTGCGTTTGCAGGGGTTTGTGTGGCCGGCATCCTGTCTCTGTGTGCGGTGTACTTTCTGGTGGTCCATTCCGGCGGTCTTCAGCCTTTTCTGGAATCGTTGTTCAAGGGCCATGCCTGGGCGGAAGAGAGGTGGGTTTCCAGTCCGGCCACCAGCCCCGGCAGGATCGACCTCAAAGGTGTTCTGGGTAGATTGCTGCAGGTCGATCCCGGGATCATGGCTGAAATCATCCTGTTCATGCTGCTGGTGGGAGCGGGAGCCTGGATTCTGAGGAGCGGAGTGTGTGCTGGAAGGGAAGGGCGCCTTTCGGCCCGGGAAATCGCGCTTCTGGTTCTGCTGTGTTTAACCTGCCTCTTTCATCAGGAGTATGACCTCATCATGCTCTTCCTTCCCCTGCCCGCATTCTGGAAGATGGCAGCCGAATCATCCAGCCGGTCCGAGAGGCGGTTTGCACACTGGGTGGTGTTCCTGCTGGCAGTTCCTCTTTTCAACTACCTTCAATCGGTTACCATTCAGAACCGGCTCGGAATCATTCCGGGGAGTCTCTCCTGGAGGATGGCGGCATCGATCAATGGTGTGTTTTTATTTGCAGCCCTCATCCTTCTATTCCGATCCGGAATGACTTTGAAGGCTCTGTCATGCCCAAATTCCCGGCCGGCCAGCTAACCCTCCTTTTCGATCGAGATTCGCCGAATTCAAAAACCGCAACAGCCTGGGCTGTGGCCCTGTTCGTTCTGGTCTCCTCGATCCTGCTGGCCTGGGTTCTGATAAAAATTCCGATCCCGGAGGTGCAGGAAACTTCCAGCTGGGCTTACTCGGCATTCCGCCATGGGATCTACTACCCGGTTAAAGCCTTCATCGAAGGGCATAATCCCTATGACAGCCAGGCCTACATGAGCCATTACCCGGTTCATGATCCCTTCCGGCCTTTTCTGCCGATGACCCTGCTGATTCACTTTCCCCTCGGTTATCTGCCAATCAAGCCGGCTGCGGCAGTTTTCTTCTGCGCCAACCTGGGCCTCTGCCTGCTGATGGTTTGGCTCTCGTTCAGAATCGCCTCGGTGAAAATCACCACCGCGGGGGTTTTTCTTGTGGGGACCCTGCTGCTGCTTTCAAGGCCGGGTCTTTCAAACATCCTTCTGGGAGAGGGAACCGCGCTGGTCGGAGCCGGGGCATACGTGGCGCTCTATGGGAAGGATAAATACCCGCTGCTCGCTTCGCTTGGATTCGGCCTGACCTGTTTCAAACCGCAATTCGGCCTCCCTCTGGGGCTTCTGTTATTGTTTTCGAATCATTATCGGGTGGCGATTCTTGGAGGGCTGGCGGCGCTGCTGCTTTCAGCGGGGCCGGTCGCCCTGCTGTGGCAGCGTGTGGGAGAAAACCAGTCATTCATCTCGCTCCTGGCCGAGGGTTATCATGCCTCCGAGCACTACCTCGATTCCTCCCCGATTCGCAGCTCAAACCGGATCGATATCAAAGCCCTTGCCAGCCGCATTGTCGGGGAAAACCTCCCTCCTCTGAGTGAGACCCTGATTGCTGTCTCGGTCCTGGTTCTGGCGGGGTGCCTGTGTTTTCGCCTGCGGTTGTTCCCCAATGCACGAAAAACCAGTGCCGAACTGATGATCCTGGCGATGCTGTCGTGTGTGTACCATCAACGTTATGATTTCCTGCTGCTGATCGCCCCCCTGGTGAACCTCTGCGCAAATGGGGACTCCCCCCCCTGGGATCAATTCCCGAAGCTGCGCTGGTTAGCGATTGGGCTGATGCTGCTGCCGGGAGTGAATTACATCAGTTCCACCACCGGCCTGCAGCATCTCGGGTTTCGGTTGGAAGCTCATTCTGGATTGTGCTTTCATCCCTGAATGGCCTCGCACTGGTGTTCCTGCTGGTGATATACTCGATCGTCGCCTTTCGAGCGGATTTCCGCCCTGAGCCTGCTGGGGTGAAGGGGGCGTAACTCCCGGCACGGAGTCTGATAAACTCCCCCCATCATGCTCGACACACCATCACCCTATATCAAACAGGCTCTCAAGGGATTCTCGGCTTATATCCCGGGGGAGCAGCCCGCTGTGGATTCAAATCTCATCAAACTCAACACGAATGAGAATCCATTTCCTCCATCACCGGCTGTGATGGAGACTTTGAAGGGTTTTACCGAAGACAAACTGCGCCTCTACCCGGACCCTCTGCACACCCGTTTGCGCCAGGCAGCCGGCAATCTGCTGGGAGTCTCCCCGGAGCTGGTGATCGGGGGAAATGGTTCGGATGAAATCCTGGCGATGATTCTGCGGGCCTTCCTGGATCCGGGGGATGTGGTGGCCTATCCCTGTCCGACCTACTCGCTCTATCCGACTCTGGCGCTGATGCTCGGTGGACAGATTTCAGAGCATCCAGCCGGGCTTGGAGAGTCCAAGATCGAGGCGGTGATGGATGCTCCGGCGAAGATCACTTTTATCGCTTCTCCCAATTCTCCGGATGGATACCTGGTCCGGCATGAAGACATCCTGCGCCTCTGCCAGAAGCGCAGGGGGACCGGGATTGTGGTGGCGGATGAGGCTTATGTCGATTTCTCTGAAGGGGGAGCCATCGGCCTGGTGGAGCAGGTGGATAACCTGATCATCACACGCACCCTGTCGAAGTCCTTTTCACTGGCTGGCTTGAGGGTCGGGATCGGGATTGCCTGCCCACCACTTATTCAGGCCCTGTGGGCGGTCAAGGACAGCTACAATCTCGGGAGCCTGCCCCAGGCGCTTGCGGCAGCGGCATTGGAAGATGCCGAAACCATGCAGAAGAATGCACGGCAGATCAACCGTATCCGTGAGGCCACCTCGCAGTCGCTGCGGCAGCGAGGCTGGCGGGTTTATCCCTCCCAGGCCAATTTCATTTTTACCGAGCCTCCCGCCAGACCTGCTGAGGAAATCTATAAGCATCTGGTGAGCCGTAAAATTTTTTGTAA